>CAJTRV010000032.1 GCA_910578855.1 uncultured Bacilli bacterium | reverse complement strand
AAAAGACTACTGGTATACTTTACAGTAATCTTTGTATACTTTTTCAGCAGTCTCAGCTACTCGTAATTTTTTTCAGGTAATATCAATTTTCACAAAAAAGATACTTGTCAAACAGACAACTTATGTTATAATAGAGATTAAGGAATATTAGGGTGATATTATGGAGTTGAATGAAGTACAAAGGGCCATGGAACAAAATAAGGTACTTGACCCAGAAATGCGGGAAACGTTGTTGTCGTTGGTGACTAACTTTCATCAAAAATTTCCCAATATTAGTTTAAACTTGCTTTGTGACAATTTGAAAACACTAAAGATTGAGAAGGTTGGAAAGTTTGAAAATATGATGCCAATTGATTATAATCCGCGTTTGAATAAGTTGACAATCAATGTAAAAAAGCTAGAAGAAGCAAGCGATGTCAAAAACTTGCTAATGAATATTGTAATTCGTTTGATTGCTACTAAAAATGGCATTATGGGCTTTGATACTGATGGCAGCTTTCTTGCCCTCAATCTAGGATATGTTGCTGGTATGGCCAACATGTTAGTTGGAAACGATGCCGAATATGATATCTATACCGATGAAATCATTGCCACTAATATATTTGGAAAATTAATTGGTGATGATATTTTGGCCGAAGCCTTTTTTACCAATAACCCAAGTTTGATTTTAGATCAAGCGACAAATAAAGGAGAGTAGTTTATGAGTTTGAAGGATATCAAAGATTATAGTGATATGGTGAATTATAATGCTAAAAATAGACTAGCTACCAAAATTAGTAATTTGCCCGATCTTTACAATTTTTTAAATGAGCGATGTTCAGAAAATTTACCAAGGATAGTCGATCACTTTCATAGTGGATCATTGTTGGCGAATGATCATGTAACATATGATATTGACGCAATTAATAAAGCGGTAGATGTAGCTTATCATAGTATTCGTATGATGAACCAAAATGAATATATTCTATCAAATCAACAAGAAGGAATGACGCGTTAGTCATTTTTTTCATAATTTACCATTTTTATTCGGTAATATCCCCATAAAATAAGGGTATAAATAAAGAAGGAGGTGATGATGATGTTACCAAGTAATCATCGTATGTTTCCAACTTCCCTCGATATTTTTCGTGATGATTTCTTTTCGAATGATATGATGAAGACCGATATTGTGGTTCAAGATGATACCTATATTGTCGAGATGGAACTACCAGGTTTAGAAAAACAGGATATTCAGCTCGACTATCAAAATGGTTATGTAACTGTGGTTGCAAATCATGAGGAAGTTATTGATGAAGAAAAGGAATATATTCATAAAGAACGATATTACGGAAGCTATAAACGTAGTTTCTATGTTGGTGAAATTGACCGAAAACAGATGAAAGCAACTTATGATAAGGGGATTTTGAAGATAACGTTACCGAAAAAGAGTGAAGAAACGGAAATGAAAACGCAAATTAAAATCGACTAAGATAACTTAGACGATTTTTTAGAATAAAATGGAATATTCTATCTTATACTATAGTATGGGAGATGATAGAATGCTGGAACCACGCAATAACTTTTTTAATAGCTCGTTACGACTATTTGACGATGATTTCTTTGATGGAAATTATGCTTCAATGCGAACGGACATTGTAAAGAAGAATGATCAATATATCTTATCGATTGATATGCCGGGAATGAAAAAAGAAAATATTCATATCGATTATGAAAATGAATATCTTATGATTCAGGCGATTAGAGAAGAAGAAAAAACCGAAGAACATGATTATATTCGGAAGGAAAAATATTATGGTAGTTATAAACGAAGCTTTTATGTTGGGATAATTGATGATGAAAAAATTAAGGCAAGTTATCAGAATGGAATTTTAACAGTTGAATTTCCGAGTACGATCGAAGAAAGAAATACTGTAAGACAGATAAAAATCGACTAGTGGGTCGATTTTTTTGGAAGTGAAACGATACTGTATTTTGTTATTATAAGAAAATTATGGTAAAATGATAGTGGTGATGAAAGTGAAAACAAGAACAAGATACGCCCCTAGTCCAACTGGGTTTATGCATGTTGGAAATTTAAGAAGTGCGATTTTTGAGTATTTACTAGCTAGACATGATCAGGGTGATTTTATTTTAAGAATTGAAGATACCGATCAAACACGAAAGGTCGAAGGAGCCGTTGACTTTATCTATGATACCTGCCGCTTATGTGGTCTTGACTTTGATGAAGGACCACGAAATCCAGGTGCTTATGGGCCTTATACGCAGAGTGAACGGTTGGCAATTTATCAGAAATATGCTCATGAATTAGTCGAGAAGGGCCATGCATACTATTGTTTCTGTACATCAGACCGTCTTGATAAATTACGGCAACAAGCGGATGAAAATAAAGTAGCTTTCCAATATGATGGTCATTGTAAAAACTTATCAATTGCGGAAGTAGAAGAAAAGATAAAAGCTGGAATTCCCTATGTAATTCGGCAAAAGATGCCAACCACGGGAGTTAGTGTCTATGAGGATTTGGTTTATGGGAAGATCAGTGTTGAAAATAGGATTTTGGAAGATCAAATCCTTCTTAAATCAGATGGCTATCCTACTTATAATTTTGCTAATGTAATTGATGATCATTTAATGGGAATTACGCATGTGGCTCGGGGAAATGAATATGTCATGTCAACGCCAAAATATAATTTATTGTATGAAGCGTTTGGTTGGGAGAAACCAGTTTATGTTCATTTGCCAATGGTAAATGGAGCAGATGGTAAAAAATTATCGAAGCGTAATGGTGATGCTTCCTTTATGGATTTATATAAAGAAGGGTATTTACCAGCAGCTATTGTCAATTATCTTGCGATGTTAGGTTGGTCGCCAGCGACCAATGATGAAATTTTTACATTGGATGAGTTAGTAGAAATTTTCGATCCCCGACGAATTAGTAAAGCACCTGCTGTTTTTGATCTTAAAAAGTTACAATGGTTTAATGCACATTACATCAAAAAATTACCACTGGAAGCATTATTAGAAATTACTGTTCCACATTTACAAGCTGCTTATGATTTATCACAGAAGGAGGAAAACTGGGTCAAAGAGTTGGTGAGTTTGTATCAAAATCATATTAGTTATGGAAAAGAGATTGCGTCAGAGACTGCATTGTTTTTCCAGGATGAGACCGACTGGGATCAAGAGTGTCAAGCCTTCATGGAAGAGGAAACGATTCCTAAGACGCTTGCGGTATTTACACAGTATTTAGAACAGATCAGTGATTGGACTGTTGAAAATATCAAACAGGCCATTAATGATACAAAGGAACAAGCTGGTGTAAAAGGGAAATTGTTATTTATGCCGATTCGTATTCAAGTATCAGGCCAAATGCATGGACCAGAATTGCCCAATACGATTCATTTGTTGGGAAAAGAAACTGTTTTAAAAAGATTAAAATCTAGTAAAAACTAGTTTTTTTTTGTTCTGAGTTGGATAAATTATCCAGTTTGTTGTACAATAGAATTAATTGTAGTATGTTGTGAAAAATTCTATTAATAATGAGCAAACAAATTTTATGATTCTTGTGTTTTCAATCTGGAACCAAATGTGATAAAGTTTGCTTAGGAGGTAATACATGTTACAAAATAAACCATTGATTGATCTTTTTCATAATGAGCTATATCCAATTTTATGGAAGAGTCATCATACCAAAGACTATATCATTGATTTTTTAAATGCGTATTTTCATTTTAGTGGTTCTAGTCGTATTTGTGATTTAGAAATCATTAATCCTAAGTTATTTACCAATTGTAGTAGGATTAAAAAGAGAATTCATGTGATGTTTCATTATCGCCATACAGTATATTATTATGAGATAAAATTAACCAATCAGGTGGAAGAGGAATTTGATGCATCTTTTTTGAGTTTTGCACAATATTGTTATCAAAAAGGGGATACTGAAGTATGTATTGGCCAAATTATATTACAGTTTGATGCCTCTTATCAAGGGGCTCCGATTTCCCATTATTATTTTCGAAATGATCAATTGCAGCGTTTAGAAAAAGGAATGGATATTCATTTAATTGCAGTTATACCACTACGTGATATTATTAAACAAAAGTCATCTCATGAATTGAATCAGTTTGAACGTTGGATGATGTTGCTTACTTGTACAAAATTTGAAGAGGGAAAGGTATTTGCACATCAAGATCCACCGATGTTGACATTCCTCCATATTTGGCAGCAAAATTCTCGGCGAATCTATGAGCAAAGACTTGCCCAGAATAAAGAACAAACAACAGAATTTTTGTTGGAGCAAAAGAAACAGGAAATAAAGTATGGAATCGCTCGTAAACTATTAGAGGGTGGTAGTTCTATTGAATTTGTTGTTCAGACAACCGAGTTACCAATATCAACGGTAATCGCATTACGTAGAGAATTGGAGGCGTATCAAGTTGAAACAGCTCACGAGGTATGAAAAATTTGTTTTAATTGTACAGTCATCTAGCTTGTGTAAAGCACAAAAAATTGCTGGCGATGATCTTTTATTAATTGGGATTGTTCATTATTTGAATGCAGAATATCAGTTATATCGATAAAAAAACACTTATTCTGTGTTTTCCTTTGGTTTGATTTTAGCAGCGGGAATCAATTGGTCAAGCTCTTTATTCTCGCTTGTTGGTTCAGTTCCTTTAATGTAGTAAAGCATTTTTTTCTTTTTATCCTGATCGGTTGCAACCTCGCCAGTAACGGGGTTAACAATAACGCCAACAACATTTTTTGGAATGTCATACCACTGGTTACCATCTTTGTTTTTTAAATAGTGTTCGACGGTATCTACCCAGATACTTTTAATGCTATTTCCATCTTTGACATCAGATTCGTGATTGTCATCATAACCAGCCCAAATCCCCATTAAAACATCTTTATTGTATCCGAAGATTAAATGATCGGTATTGGTTGTTCCGGTTTTAATTGCATATTTCTTGGTGATTTTAGGTGCAATATTAATGCAAGTAGGATAATTGTAATCAATAAATTCTTTGGCATAGGAATTACTTAGCATCTCATTTAAAACAAAGACAATACTTTTATTGAGAACATTTTCCTTATTGGTTTTATGTTCATACAAGACATTGCCACTAGAATCTGTTACCTTACGAATTAAATATGGTTTTATTTTATAGCCTTCGCTGGCTAGTGTTCCATACCCTTCCACCATACTAAGAAGATTGATCTCTTCTGTTCCAAGTGCAAGTGAGGGAATGGCATGTAGTTTATTGGAGATTCCTACACGTTTCGCTGTTTCTACTAGTGTATTTTCTCCCAAGAAAATATGAGTTTTAACGGCATATATATTATCTGAATAGGCGAGGGCAGTGGCCATACTGATTTGTTTATTCGGATAATTTTTTCCATAATTTTCTGGCGAATAATCTTCATCTTTGGATAAAACAAAAGTAGTTTTTTCGCTTTTAAAGGTGCTAGAAGGGGTAAATCCATTTTCGAGAGCCGCATAATAAAGAAAAGGTTTCATGGTCGAACCAACCTGGCGTTTAGCATCGGTAACACGATTAAATTGACTCTCAGAGTAGTCTCGACCTCCTGCAAGGGCTAGAATCTTTCCATTCTTTGGATCCATGACAACACTGGCAATCTGTAGCTCTTCATTATAATCGAGATATTGGCTGATATTTTTTTCCATTTCTTCTTGTGTATCCATATCGAGATTCGTATAGATTTTAAGCCCACCAGTTTTTAAGAAAGAACTAGGAATTGAGTTGATTTTTTTTAATTCTTTGATTACGGCATCTTGATAATACATCAATGTTTTTAATTGATTGGTATTTTTATCGCCGTGATAGTTTAGTTTCTTTTGATAGGCTTTATTCATTTGTTCATTGGTAATATAGTTTTGTTTTTTCATAAGACTTAGAATGAGCTTTTGTCGTTTCTTTGAAGCTTTTTCATTAGAAATAGGAGAATAATAGGTGGGATCTTTTGGAATACCAGCCAGGATACTAGCTTCTGCTAAGGTCAAATCCCGGGCTTTTTTATTAAAATAGTATTGACTGGCATTTTCAATGCCAAAGATCCCGCCGTAATTAATCGTATTAAGATATCCTTCTAAAATTTTATCTTTACTATAATGTGACTCTAGGCGAATTGTTAGCCAAGCTTCATCGATCTTGCGTTTCCATGTTTTATCAAAATCTAAAAATAAATTTTTGGCGTATTGTTGGGAAATGGTCGATGCGCCTTCTAATCGTTTTCTATTGACTGCATTTGTATGGAGCGCTTTTATAATTCTTAGAAAATCAAACCCTTTATGACTATAAAAGTTTTTATCTTCAATCGCAAGAGTTGCTTGCACCAAATAAGGGGAAATGTCGTCAAGGGCAACCCATTCTTTACTATTGCCTCCTTTGTATAGTTTATTATCATTGTCATATAGATAAAAACTATTGGCTTTGTCAATTGGTAGCTTGGGTAACATTTTGGCATATACATATAAGCCGAGGTAAAATGTGAGACAAACAAGCGAAAAAATCCCGAACCATTTTAACAATTTTTTTAACTTTTTCATGTTTCACTCCCATCTATGTATAGTATTAGAAAAAAAGTTGAAAATATGAGTGCAATTTTTAAAAACTTATGTTATAATTACATTCGTAAAAAAGAAAGAAGAATGATATGTCTAAAATAAAAATAAAAGCGCATTTGCAAGGACCAGACACTAATCATATGGTGGAAGGATCCGGCATTGCACATGATCATAAGTTGTTATATCAAGATGGTGATATCAAAGTAATTGTGGCATTTCAGGATGAAAAGGTGATTCTTAAGCGAATTCATCCTGAATATCAGCTCACACTAATCTTTTTGGAACAACAAACAACTTCAGGAAAGTATCAATTGATGAATTATTCAAGTGATATTCCTCTGTCTATTACAACCAATCGCTTACAAGTGTCAGATCAGAAATTGGAAGTTGATTATCACTTAGCTATTGGGGATGAAGAACATGGTCATTTTACTTTTATTTTAGAATATGAGGTGAAGGTATGAAGGAAACATTAAAACAATTAATGGTAACTGTTTTAAAGGCGCAACAGATCGAGATGGATCCCGCTATGATTGTAATTGAAATTCCTAAAGATAATCGTCATGGTGATTATGCGACCAATGTTGCGATGCAGTTAGCCCGCACATTAAAGAAAAATCCACGAGAAATTGCAACGATCCTGATTGAGGAAATTAATGCACAGGCGGTTTCATATATTGAAAACGTTGAAATAGCTGGGCCAGGATTTATTAATTTTTACGTAACCAATGATTATTTATTAGAGAATATTAACACAGTTATTGAACAGCAAGACCGCTATGGAAGTTCGAACATTGGGAATGGTATTAAAATCAATATGGAATATGTCAGTGCCAATCCAACGGGAATTCTCCACCTTGGTCATGCGCGTGGTGCAAGCTATGGAGATTCTTTATCACGAATTTTAACGTTTACTGGTTATGATGTAACGAGGGAGTATTATATCAATGATGCTGGGAATCAAATTGTCAATTTAGCAAACTCAATTCAAGCCCGTTATGAAGGATTATGTGGTCGGTTAGAAGAAATGCCAGAAAATGGTTACTATGGTAAAGAAATCATTGGAATAGCGGAAAATATGAAAGAGGAACTAGGGACAGAAGTTCACGATTCTAATTTATTTCGCCAAAAAGGACTAGACTATTTATTGGATAAAATTAAGCTCGATCTTCATCAATTTCGAGTAGAATTTGATGTCTGGAGTAGTGAACAAGCAATTTATCGAAGTGGAGCCGTTGAGAAAACATTACAAACTTTAATTGATCAAGGGTATACTTATGAGCAAGATGGGGCATTATTCTTAAAGACGACAATGTATGGCGATGAGAAGGATCGGGTTTTAGTGAAACAAGATAAAACCAACACGTACCTTTTACCTGATATCGCATATCATACTGATAAATACCGTCGTGGTTATGATCAACTGATCGATGTTTTAGGAGCAGATCATCATGGATATGTCCCTAGGTTAAAGGCGTCTATTCAAATGATGGGCAATGATCCTGATAAACTTGATGTTGAAATTTTGCAAATGGTACGCCTTGTTCGTGGCAAAGAAGAGATTAAAATGAGTAAACGAACCGGAAATGCGGTGACGATTGAGGAATTGGTTGATGAAGTCGGATTGGATGCAACTAGATATTTCTTTTCCTCTAGAAGTCTTGATACCCAATTGGATTTTGATTTAGAGCTTGCAACGAAAAAATCAAACGAGAATCCGGTTTACTATATTGAATATGCCCATGCGCGAATTTGTTCGATTTTAGAAGAATATTCAAAAGAGATCACGAAGATTAGTCAATATCATACTTTGAATAGTGAATATACCAAGAATTTGTTAGCCAAAATATATGAATTTACCGATACGGTAAAATTAAGTGCTAATAAAAGAAGTCCACATATTATTGCGAACTATGCATATGATTTAGCAAGCTTATTTCATACATTCTATGCACATGAAAAAGTACTAACCGATGATGAGGTAAGCACAAGAGAGAAAATCAATATGATTTATGCAGTTGCGATTACCATTAAAAATGCATTAAACTTGATCGGTGTTCACGCCACAAAAAAAATGTAGGAGGTTTATTATGAAATTAAATCAAATGACAAAGGAAGAGATTGAATTACTGTCGTATACAGATTTGACTTATTTATTATTAACAGAACATAAAAAATCAATGAATACCCCAACTATATTTCGTAAAATTTCAGATTTACTAGAATATAGTGAAGATGAATATACTGCTAAAATTGGGGATTATTATACATCTTTGACAATTGATAAACGCTTTGTCTTATTAGATAACAATGAATGGGATATTCGGGATCGTCACTCTGTTGAATTGGTGGTCGATGATGATGAAGAAATTACCGATGAAGAGGTAGAGGAAATTGTCGAAGAACCTGCTTCTATTCCAGTAGAAGAGGAAGATGAAGATATCGATGCCATTGATGATGATGAGTCTTTAGAAGAAGAAAATGACTTGGATGAATTATCAATTATTCCTGATGATGACGATGAAGAAGAAAGCTAAAACAGCTTTTTTTTGTTGAAAAATTGGGGAAAACAGATAAAAATGATTGATTTTATAGGGGAATCATGATATCCTTAGAATGTAAGCAAAGTAGCTTAACATATTAGGGAGGTAAAAATATGACAAAAACAATGTTAGTAGATTTTATTGCTGAAGAAACTGGATTAACAAAAGCCGATGCATCACGTGCTTTAGAAGCGATGATGAGTGGTGTAATTAAAGGATTAAAGGAAGAAAGTAAAGTAACATTAACTGGATTCTGTACTTTTACAGCACAAAATAAACCTGCTAAAGAAGGACGTAACCCTAGAACTGGAGAAACTTTACAAATTCCTGCTAGAGTAGCGGTAAGTATTAAAGCTGGATCAAAATTAAAAGATGCTTTAAACTAAGATAAGAGGGATACACTGTTATCTTTTTTCTTTGGAAAAGTTTAGGAATAGGGTGAGATGATGTATGAAACAGCACGTTCCATTTTAAATATGATTTGTGAAGCTGGCTATGAGGCTTATATTGTGGGTGGGTATCCTCGGGATCGTTATCTGGGACTTGAAAGTACTGATTTTGATCTATGTACCAATGCGCCCCAAGCACTCCTAGAACGCCTATTTACTGTTAAGAAGACCACATTTGCTTCGAGTATTATTGATGTCAATGGGCAAGCATTTCAAATAACGTTATTTCGGCGGGATGGTACTTACAAGCACCATCGCTTTCCTGAGAAGATAACCTTGGTTGATGATTTGAAAACGGACTTACAACGGCGTGACTTTGTCATCAATACGTTATGTATCAATGCCGCCGGGGAAGAAGTTGACCTCTTAGGTGCTCGGTCTGATTTAGATCAGCGCATCATTCGGGTGGTTGGGAATGCTGATCAAAAAATGGAAGAGGATGCACTTAGGATCTTAAGGGCCATTCGGTTTGCTACAGTGCTAGATTTTACTTTAGATAGCGAGTTACAAAAGGCCATGATGAAGCATCGTCACTTGGTGTCGCAATTATCAAAACATCGGCAACAGTTAGAGATTGCTAAGATTCGCGGGAGTAGACATGCTAACCATGGGAAACAATTATTACAACAATTTCATTTAGAATGGTTGTGGACGGAAGATTAAGTATAGGATCTTCTTTTTTTTGATAAAAATAGGTCCCAGAGTCATATATTAAACTAGGTGACATTATGAAAAAAGGAATGATTGCAATTATAATTGCCGTATTGTATAGCTGTTTTATGACTTTATCTGTATCAGGTGAAACACTAGAACGGTATCGGTTAAACTTGGATTATCAACAAGTGGGGGCTACTTTTTTAAATAGTGCCAATATGAAAGTACTTCTTTTACAATATCAAGGAAAACAGATTGCTCTTTTATTAGAGACATTATCTGGTTCACAATTACAACAGGAATTTCCTATTATTGTCCAAAATAAGATTGATACCATCTTTGTCTTAGATACTGATATGGCCTCCCGTCTTGCTCAAGAAAAAGTAAAAGTATTAGAACAGGAGTTTGAATATCGTGATTTTGTAATGCAAAAGGAAAATACAGGTGTTAAGATTACCTATCAAGAGCAATCACTTTGCGTCTTACAGTATCAGGAAATTGATACCAATGAATGCGAATTTGTCTACTTTGTTGGAGCCAATAAAGCGCAGGAAATCTCTAATCATGTCAAAGTGTTAATCTATGACTCTGGAGTCAAAGAAGATATGATGATTAAAAATTATAACAATTGGATTGACACTATTAAATTAGCGCCTGATTACTATAGTACATTAATATGGGATCAAGAGACCTATCAAACAGTAACGATACCACGTTATACTAGTTAAAATGAAAAAACAATGATATAATAAAGAAGAGGTGATTTGTATGTTAGAAAAAGTAATTTCTCTTCTTCAAGATAGTACAATTCAAGTCCCAAAAATTCTATTAACTAATTATAAGACGTTAAAGTTATCTGACCAAGAATTTATCTTTGTATTATATCTATTAAATACCAATCATGTCCTAAATCCTAAACAAATTGCAGCTGATTTATCACTGGAGTTACCAACGATTTTTGAGATGATTAGTAATTTAGAAACAAAAGATCTTGTGAAAATTGAGACTTATCAAAATAAAAATATTCGAGAAGAGGCCCTAAACTTTGATGGGTTATATGATAAGTTGGCTTTTCTAATCGTGAATGGTAAGACGGAAAAACCAGACAAAACAAATTTGTTTGATCTATTTGAAAAACAATTTGGTCGTCCCCTTTCACCAATGGAATATGAGATTATCAATGGTTGGAAAGAAGTTAATTTTGAGGAGGAGTTAATTGTTTTAGCTCTGAAAGAAGCAGCTTACAATGGAGTCAATAATTTACGGTATATCGATAAAATTTTATATGAATGGAAGAAAAAAGGAATACGTTCAAAGGAGGATGTCGAACGAGAAAAACAGGCATTTAAGCAGGTTAAAGAGGCACCTAAGACAGAGTTATTTGATTATGATTGGTTGAATGATCATGAATGATTTTTTCTATGATTATTTAGATGAATTAATTCCTGAGCCTGTCTGCGAATTAAATTATCAACAAGATTATGAATTATTGCTAGCGGTGATGTTAAGTGCCCAAACTACAGATAAACGGGTTAATTCGGTTACGGAGATTTTATTTAGTAAGTATCCAGATTTAACTAAGTTATCTACAGCTTCGAAAGAAGATATTATGGCAATCATTCGTCCGATCGGAACGTATTCGAAAAAAGCGGGTAATGTTATTGCCATTGCCAAGTCCTTATTGGAACATGGGGGCGTTGTTCCTGCCGATCGTGAATACCTAGAAAGCTTACCAGGAGTCGGAAGAAAGACTGCTAATGTTGTACTGAGTAATTTATTCAATGTTCCTTGCATTGCCGTTGATACCCATGTGTCACGGGTAGCCAAACGACTAGGGATTGCCCGGGAAAATGATGATGTTTTAGTCATCGAAAAGAAATTAACCAAAAAAATTCCTCCAGCACGTCTTAATAAAATGCATCATCAAATTCTTTTATTCGGTCGCTATTATTGTAAGGCTCGCAATCCAGAATGTGGAACTTGTAAATTAAGGGACCAATGTCGCTATTACCAGAAGATGAGACCCAAAAGTAAAACTTCACCGTAGTGAAGTTTTTATAATTTGAAATCATTTAGAATATCATCGTTCATATTTCTACCATCAAAATAGGTTTTCTCTTTTAAATGGCATATTTTAGAAATTACGTTGGAAGGAAATGTTCGAACAATTTTATTATAATCAGTAACAATATCATTGTAATATTTACGACAAGCATAGATCTCTGTTTCTGTTTCATTGAGACCAAGATCAATTTTTACAAAACTTTCACTCGTCTGTAAAACAGGATAGGATTCTTTATAATGATTAAATTCATTAATCGCTTCATATAGTTCGCGATCCAAATCAAAATTTGTCAATTTTCGTGACCGTAGTTTTACAATGTTTGATAAAATATCTTCCTCAATCTCTGCATTGGCTTTAATAATACTAATCGATTTATTTAATAAATCAAAGCGTTTTCTAAGAATCGTATCGATATTAGCTTCTGCTTCATTCATTCGAATAATATAACTTTGAAATTTATTGTATGTATTAATGTACCAAATAAATACCAAACAAACAATAATACAAGTCATTAATAAGTACATAAATAATGTCATACTATCACCATTCTCATTATAACAAACTTCGACAAATTTCACAATGAAAAATCTGGATATTTATGATTTCTATCTGGTTTTATCTGTTTGTTTGCCTATAAATAGATAAGATAAGAAAAAATGTTAGGTTTTCTAACATTTATCGATGTGGTAAAAATTCAGAACTATAATTAATTCGTTCGTCAAATTTAATATAATCTAAGTAAATCAGTTGTAGTAAATACCATTTCCCATCACTAGGATCACTTAAAATTAAATGATCTCTTCCTGCTTGCTCAATAATTCCAGAGAAAACACGATCTCGCCATTCTGTTGAATCAGTAAACGTCATATAAACTTCTACCTTTTTTCCACGATTAATTCGGAGAATATTCTCGATATAAGATTGTTCCATTGGTAGTTCAATATCACCAACAGCTTGTTGATTTGGGGTAGCAGTTCCATTCCCTGTATATAATGGTACACCAGGGAATCCCGTTTGCATACCAGGGAATACATTATTTCCATTGTTATTCATTTTATCACCTCTAGTAAAGAATATGTGTTGGATATAAAAATATCCCATTATTCATTGAACTTCATTCTCTTTTTTTGTATAATAAGATCAGAAAGAGGGATAATATGGATATTAAAATTGGGGTTTCCAATCGTCATGTACATTTAAGTTTGGAAGATTTAGAATGTTTATTTGGCCCAGGATATCAACTGACTGAGAAGCGGGCTTTGTTACAACCAGGGCAGTATGCATGTGAGGAATGTGTTTCAATTAAGACTGACGCCGGACAAATGGACCGGGTACGAATTATTGGCCCAGTACGCCCTTATACACAAGTAGAAATATCAAAAACAGATGCGATAAAATTACGTCTTGATCCGCCTGTTCGTGATTCTGGAGATTTAAAGGGAAGTAAGGGAATTGAAATCATTGGACCAAAGGGGAGTGTCCGAAAAGAGGAAGGGGTAATTATTGCCAACCGTCATATTCATATGACACCTGAGGAGCGAACCCGTCTTCATTTGGATGACGTCTATGAAGTGAGTGTTGCTCTATCAGGACCAAAAGGGGGAATTCTTCATCATGTTATGTTAAAGGTAACAGATGAGGCAGCTTTAGAATGTCATATCGATACTGATGATGCTAATGCCCATTTGGCGCAAACGGGTGATACAATTCAAATTATAACGGATGATCATGACACCAATATTTAAAATTTGCGATCGATGTAAGGGGACAAATGTTACCAGCCTAAAACGAAAATTAAAGGAACTGGATCCAACTGCTACGATCGATATTCGCTGTCATAATTTATGTGGAATTGGTCGTGATAAACCATTCGTAATAGTTGGACATATCCCTGTTATTGCTGATAACGAGACTGAATTATTGGCGAAAGTAGCTGATCTAATTCAAACAAAGAAAAAAGCCTTGGATTGTGATGATCCCGGGAAATTGAAATGAATGCATACAATGATAAAATGATTTATCATTGTTTTTTATTGCTGAAATTTTAAAGTAGAAATGGTAATGTTTTTATCATGTATTAAAAAAATAGGCATTCCTAGTGCTAAGATAAGACTTGGAATTCCTGTCTTACAGTATTTTATAACAAGTGCATTAATAGCCGTGATAATGCTAAAAATAACAAGAACCAATCACAACTTCAAAATATTTCGTAACGTATAATGGTGGCTTTTCTATCGTTATTAGAATAAATCCTTGAAAAGCTGTCAATTTTAGTAAATAATAGGGAAAAACCTATATTTTTATTATAAAATCCTCTATAATAAAGATAGGTGATAGTATGGAAGAACAATTACTAACGTTATTAAAGCAGGAAAATAAAGCTTATAGTGTTTCAGAGTTAGAAGAATTACTTCAGTTGGGATCTTTAGATGAATTAAAAGAGCTAATGAAAACGTTAAATCGGTTAGAAGATGAGTTAAAAGTTTACCGAACGAATAAGAATAAATATATGTTGTTTAACAACAGCAATTTAAAGTTAGGGCGAATGATTGGAAATAAGAAAGGCTTTGGTTTTGTCGATATCGAAGGGGATATCGATGTCTTTGTGGCCCCATCTAATATGAACAATGCCATTCATGGTGATCGGGTTATTGTGGAAATTATTTCTAAAAAGGGTGCTGATCTAGAAGGACGAATTGTCCGTATTGTGGAACGAAAACTAAAACAAATGGTTGGGGAATATTATGAAAAGAATCATAAGGGATATATCAATCTCGATGAAGAAAAAGTAAAATTAACAATTGAGATTGATAAAAAACTTAGTCTTGGGGCAATGCCAGGACATAAAGTATTAATTAAGATTCTAGGAAAAAAAGGTAATAATACTTATCATGGGCAAGTTTTAAAAATCTTAGGACATAAAAATGATCCAGGTGTTGATATTCTTTCGATTGTGAATAAATATGGAATTGAAGATGAGTTTCCTGAAGAGGTTTTAGCAGCGGTTGCGAAGCTTCCAGAAGAAGTAAGAGAAGAAGATAAATTTGGTCGGAAGGATCTACGAAAGCTTGTTACGTTTACAATTGACGGAGCTGATGCGAAAGACCTTGATGATGCGATTAGTTATGAACGAATGGATAATGGGAATCACCATTTGTGGGTTCATATTGCTGATGTTAGTTACTATGTTAAAGCTGGTTCCAAGTTAGATGAAGATGCTTTCTTACGAGGAACAAGTGTTTATTTAGCTGATCGGGTTATTCCTATGCTTCCTCATAAATTATCAAATGGAATTTGCTCATTAAATGGTGGAGTTGATCGCCTAGCTGTGACCTGTGAGATGGAGATCAATCCCAAAGGCAAGGTTGTAAGCTATGATATCTATCCTAGTATCATTCACTCTGATTTACGGATGACTTATCAAGCTGTCAATGAAATTTTAGAACAAGATACCATTCCAGACGGTTATGAACCATTTGTCAATATTTTAAAAGGGGCGAGTGAACTTGCGCATGATTTACGTCAAGAAAAAATGAATCGTGGTTATATCGATTTTGGGATTGATGAAGCCAAAATCATCGTCGATGAGTCAGGGGAAGCCATCGATATTAAAAAACGGGAACGGGGAACTGGTGAAAAGTTAATTGAGGATTTTATGATTGTTGCCAATGAGACAGTCGCCACTCATATCTATTTCTTAGAGTTGCCATTCGTGTACCGAGTTCATGGGCAACCGAATGAAGAAAAAATCACGAATTTCATTAGTTTTGTAAAACAACTAGGTTATCAGGTGGGTGTCAAAGTAGATGATCTTCATCCGAAGACGATGCAAAAGATTTTAGCGAGTTTAAGTGATAAAAAAGAATTCCATATTTTATCAAGTTTATTATTAAGAAGTATGCAAAAGGCTATTTATGCGAAAGATAATATCGGTCACTATGGTCTTGCTAGTAAATATTATACTCACTTTACATCGCCCATTAGACGATACCCTGATACGACAGTACATCGTTTGTTACGAACTTATCTATTTGAAAATCATATGGATCATGGAACTACTACTTATTGGGAGAATCGCCTTGATGCTTTATGTGAACATGTCTCACAAAAAGAACGTGATGCGGTTGCGTGTGAGCGAGAAGTAGATGATATGAAAAAAGCAGAATATATGATGAAACACATTGGTGAAACTTATGAGGGAATTGTCAGTAGTGTTTTAAGCTTCGGAATGTTTGTCGAACTCGATAATCTAGTTGAAGGGTTAGTTCGAATTACGGATATGAAAGATGATCAATATACGTATGATGAGGCAACATTCTCGTTAAAAGGGGCTAAGAATAAACGTGGTTATCGGCTTGGTGATCGCATTAAAGTTATGGTTGCAAATGCTAATAAAGAGGCAAAGACGATTGATTTTGTCTTAGTACCAGATGAAAAAAAAGAGAATAATCGACCAGAGAAGCAATAAACATTGTTTCTTTTTCATGTTTTAGCAATAAAAGACTATATTTTATTTTCAGAATCCGTTATAATGAAGGTGGGTGATAGTATGGTAGAAATCAACAATCGTAAAGCAAAATTTGACTATGAAATTATCGATACTGTCGAAGCTGGCATTGTCCTTACGGGAACTGAAGTAAAATCGATTCGTAAGGGGAGTGCGCAATTAAAAGATAGTTATGCGCTTGTTCGTAGTGGAGAGGCTTATCTATTAAATATGCATATTAGTGAATATAAAGAAGGAAATATTTTTAATCACGAGGAGACGAGGACAAGAAAACTGCTTCTTCATAAAAAAGAAATCATAAAATTACAAGATAAGGTTAAGATCGAGGGCTATACGTTAGTCCCACTAAAACTGTATTTCAAACAGAATCATGCCAAAGTATTGATTGGGATTGCAAAGGGTAAAAAACGCTTTGACAAACGTGAGACAATCAAAAAACGGGATAATGAACGAGAAATCAGACGAGTGATGAAAGATTATTAACGAGACTGCTGAAAAAGTAGTCAAAATTAAAACTGATATTTAGAAATAAAAATCT
>CAJTRV010000031.1 GCA_910578855.1 uncultured Bacilli bacterium | reverse complement strand
TGAGGGTTACACTGAGGGCGTGTCATAATATATATTATATATATATTATGACATTATATGTTAATCTGTTTTTGGCTCCTAAAGCTAGTGATACCATGGCTTTTGGCGGTGTAACCTTTTAGATTTTGTTTTTTTAATGGTTACACCTTGTGATACTGATATTTGACCATTGTTTTACTGCATAAAAAAAGCGATAACCAGCAATTATCGCTTTTTCAATATCTCTTTGTTTTTATCAATACAGGCAATCGCTTCGGCAATTGTCGTTGCGTCTTTTACTCCAATCAGTCCCGCTGAGTGGTCACAATTCCAATCTACATTAGTAAATGAGGAAAGCGGACAAGAAACTTCCATAGTGGGAATAGCAATCCAGTTATATTCATCTGTGTTCCCGACAATTACGGTAAATATACTTTCATCATCTTCAATCACTGCCTTGTAGTAGGAATGATAAAAATCAATATGCTTAATATAGGTTTCCCATTCTGTTTTTGTACCTCCTAGACGGGCACTGCATTTTATCACTGTTTCATCTGTTTTCAAATTTTCCTCCTTTATCTGAAAATATCTCATATAATTTCTTAGGGCTGTTTGTCTCTATAATATTGACTTTATGATATATTTTCATTTTTTTTAATTCTTTTACAATTATCTTTTTTGTTTTTTTGTCAAGCAGGGGAACAACAAGTGATGTACCATACTCTCTTACATATTCAATATCCATTCCGTGAATAGCTTTTACTAATTCTTCAATTGATGTTGCCTTTCTATAAGTGACTGCCATTTTCAATATCTCCATGTTGTTTTAAATTTTTGTATATATGTTATATGTTTTCTGTAAAAATGGTACTGCAAATCTTTGATTGGGATTGTAAGAATTTATTTGTATAGAACCTGTCTGTGATGAGCAGAATATAAATAATCACATAAAGTTTTAATCCGTAGAATATCTAACTCTATGGACTTTCTTTATTTTATATGGGGTTTAGCGGTTTTGACCATAATTTTTACCCCTATAACTGTGACAATAACTCAATTTGATTTTTTTTCTGTTGTTCAGTCGAATGAACATAAATTGACATGGTTGTCGATACATTGGAATGACCTAATATTTCGCTAAGGGTCTTGATATCCATACCAACCTCTATACATCTGGTCGCAAAGGTATGGCGCAACCCGTGAAAGGTAACGGGTGTTATCTTGAGTTTTTTTATCAGCTCTTTAAATTTATACTGTATGGAGCATGGGTCAATCATATCATCATTTTTATTTACCAATACATAGTGTTTATTGCCATGATAATTTTGCTCACGGTACTCATTTAAGATTGGGTAAAGCACCGAAGAAATAGGAATTTTTCTGATAGCTTTGTTTGTCTTTGGCGGTGTTGTAATTAAAACCGTCTTTGATGCCCTATATGGTACATGATGTTGTTGTATTCTTTGAACTGTCTTATTGACAACTATATATTTATTATTAAGGTCGATATCTTCCCAACGAAGCGCACATACCTCACCAATTCTAAGACCTGTATATAAGCAGATGAGTACCGCCAGGGAAATAGTATCCAGCTTTAATCTGGTATGAAATTCAAGAGTGCTTTGTTCCTCTCTTGTTAAGGCTCGAATACTTTTTGTTTCGTTGCTTGGTATATCTATCTGCAGACAAAACGCTTTGATATAGCCTTGTTTTTGCGCAAATAATATAACGCACTTAATCACATATACGATTCCCCTAACTGTACTTGTTGACAGTTTTTGTTTGGTTCGTCTATTCTTTAAATTCATTATTGAAATAACCGCTTTTTGAAGTGTACTGTTTGATATTTCATCAAGATAAATATCTTTTAAAACATCACTTATATAACTGCCATATAAATTAAAATACTTATTATAAGATGACTGTTTGATAAAATTCTGTTTATATCTTAACCATTCCTGAAACACATCATCAAATGTCATTTTTTTAGAACCTTTTCCTATTTTACTGTCCTTTTCTTTAGTGATACATGCTTTAAGTTTGGCTTTGACTTCACTATATGTTTTAGCATAAACAGAATGGTAGACCGCTTTGCCATTTTTTCTATCTATGATATAACGAGCTTCCCAGCGCCCGTCTTTACGTTTATGGATATTCTCACCGCGTCTAGGCACAAAAATTTGACCCCTTTCCTGACTGTAAATAAAATGTATAAATGCAGTATTTTTATCACATTTATAAAAAACTATTGCAAATATCGACATAAAGTGATATAGTTATAGTGGATTTTTGATTGGAATTGTGTCCCTTACTAGCCCATAGAATTAGATATTCTATGAACCAGGAGGATAAATTTAGTCAGTATATCTATATGAAATGTTCATTAAAAGTTGTCATACATATTAATAAAAAAATAAGAAGTTGGACCGCTTTAAACGTTCTAACTTTTTTTGTGCATGGTTCTTAGGAAATTGGAATAAAAGCGAAAGCGGTTATGCCGAGAAAACTAAGAACCAAAGAGCCATAAACGGTATAATAAACAGATAACAAAAAAGAACTTTTTTATAAGTTCCTGTTGTTATTAATTAATAGTATTGTCATATCAAAGCTCATTCATTAGTTTATTTTTATTTATGTGTCGTGGTAAATTCGTGGTAAAATGAGCCTTTACAAACTCATAAAACCACTGTTAAGTATTGTATTTACTAGGTTTTCTTTATTTTTAATATTTTTTTATGAAAAAAGAAGATAGTAGTTATTTGGTTAAATTTTATGAAAATTTATTATTAGGGAAAAATAATAATTTACGTTCAAAAGATTTAATTGTTAAAGAGTTGTTTGATAAAGTAGATTAATCTATTGTCAGGACAAAATCGTGAAAAAAGAAAGAAAAACGTTTTACCATAGATAATCTATCGGATATAGGCGTTTTTTTAATGAAAAAATTTAAAGTGAATAAAATGGAAGATCTTGAAATGATGATCTTAAAAGAATTAAAAGAAAAGTTTAAGAAGAGGTAAGATAAACGCATAAGTAATAAAAACTATGCGTTTATCCTAGATACTAACACCACATCAGTTCACATCTTAAAGTATACATGGTATAATTGAATAAATAGAGGTGTTACTTTATGGAAGAATTAACTAAAAAAATTAGAAAATTTGCTGAAGAAAGAGATTGGCTACAATTTAATACACCAGAAAATCTTGCAAAATCAATAGCAATTGAGGCGGGGGAATTATTAGAATGTTTTCAATGGAACAATGATTATGATAAGGATGAATTAAAATATGAAATAGCAGATGTTATGAATTATTGTATATTGTTGTGTTCTCAAATAGGAGTAGATCCCAAACAAATTATTTTGGAAAAAATGGATATATCAGCGAAAAAGTATCCCGTTGAAAAAGCTAAAGGCAAAAGTGCGAAATATAATAAATTATAGGTGATGCTTCAAGAATAATTATAATAAAGAAAAAATGGATTTAGTAATATATAAACTATGTAATGATTACAAGTAACTTATTAATGATTGTAAGGAAAGTAATCATACAAATTCCTTTACGAAATTAATAGAGGTTGAAAATAATTGAGATAAATGTAGTGAATCAAAAAAATAATACTATCAAGGTTTGTTGCATTAGTTTTTGGAAATAAAAAGAAGGTGAAGTAAATGCTAGTATATGAAGGAGTAAAATCTGGTTTTATTGAAGATGTTGATTTAAATAGAATTACAGATAAAATATATAAAAGATTTAAAGATGTATTTCATCATGGTGCTGGTGATTCTGAAGTTAATTCATGGAGAGAATCTATGCTAAGAATGCGAGGGGTTTTAGCAGATAATGAAATACCAGATAATTCTGGAGTTGCAATAGAATTTAATATTCCTCATACTTCAAATAGAATTGATTTTATATTATCTGGATATGATAAAGATAAAAATAATTCAATTATTATAGTTGAGTTAAAACAATGGCAAACTTGTAATGCTGTTGAAGGTAAAGATGGAATTGTAGAAACTGTTACAGGGAGAGCATTGAGAGAAACTACTCACCCATCGTATCAAGCTTGGAGTTATGCTAGTTTAATCAATAGTTATAATCAAACTGTTTATGATGAAAATATAGGATTGCATCCATGTGCATTTTTACATAACTATGATATTACTGAGGAGGATCCGATTAATAGTGAACAATATCAGACATATATAAAAGAAGCTCCAATGTTTGGAAGTAAGGATTTTGAGAAACTAAGAAGTTTTATTAAAAAGTATATTACTGAAGGTGATAACAAAGAAGGACTATATAAAATTGAAAATGGTAAGATTAAACCTTCAAAGATGTTACAAGATTCATTCGCATCTATTTTAAAAGGAAACAAAGAATTTATTTTAATTGATGATCAAAAATTAATATATGAAGAGGCACTTAGGATAGGAATAAATACTTTAATAACCAATGATAAAAATGTATTAATAGTTGAAGGCGGACCAGGAACCGGGAAATCAGTACTTGCATTAAATTTATTAAAACAATTTCTTAATAGAGATGCTAATTCATTTTATGTAACAAAGAATAGTGCACCTAGAGAAGTTTTTAAAGCAAAATTGAAAATAGATAAATTAAGTGGATTAAATAATTTGTTTAAAGGTTCTGGGAATTTTGTTGATTCTGAAAAAAATGAATTCGATGTGTTAATAGTTGATGAAGCACATAGATTGAATGAAAAATCTGGATTATTTTCAAATTTAGGAGAAAATCAAATTAAAGAAATAATTAATGCTAGTAAGTTTTCAATATTTTTTATAGATGAAAATCAAAGAGTTACTTTAAAAGATATTGGGTCAATAGACCGAATAAAAAAATTTGCTAAGGAATTAAATGCTGGAATATATAAAATGGATTTAAAAAGTCAGTTTAGATGTGATGGTTCTGATGGATATTTGGCATGGTTAGATAATATTCTACAAATTAAAAAGACAGCTAATTATGATTTAGATACTAAATATGACTTTAAGGTATTTGATAATCCTAATGATCTAAAAAGAGCAATAGAGGAAGAAAATAATAAAAACAACAAATCCAGATTGGTAGCCGGATATTGTTGGAATTGGATAAGCGATGGTAAAAATAAATCAGACATATTTGATATAACTATGCCTGAATATGATTTTGGAATGAGTTGGAATTTAGGAAATTCGAGTACATGGGCAATTGATAAAAATTCAATTAATGAAATTGGATGTATACATACTTGTCAAGGATTAGAATTTGATTATGTTGGAGTTATCATTGGTAATGATATGAGATATGAAAATGGTTGTATAGTTACTGATTATACAAAAAGAGCTTCTACTGATCAATCACTAAAGGGCATTAAAAAAATGGAAAAAGAGGAAGGTAAAGATAAAGCACACGAAATATCTGATTCGATAATAAAAAATACTTATAGGACTTTGATGACCAGGGGAATGAAAGGTTGTTATGTTTATTGCACAGATAAGAAGCTTCAAAATTATTTTGAAGAAAATCTGAATAATGTATAGATGGATATATTATTTGGCTATAGAAGATAAAATAACAAATTATTATGATTTAGGGTATGCATATTCATTTAAGTTTATGGAAGTAGGATTAAGAATATATAGTGGTTATTTTATTTACCAATTATAACAACAAAAGACAATAAAAAGTTATTGATAAAAAATAACAGTATTTATATGAAGACCTTGGTCTTTTTTTGTTATTTTAGAGGTGTTGGTGATTATGTATGGTCATCACATAAAAACTTAAATAATACCTTTATAAGTTTAGATTATAAAAATATCAATAATAAAAAATTTTAAACATAAGTTTAAATAGGTGATTTAATAATGGAGAATATCTATTTGAATAATATTTCATTTAAAGATCTTATTTTAAAATACTTAATTGAAGAGATAATAAAAATAGAACAAGAAAGGGTATCTAATTAATGATTTGTAGGTTTAATAAGATATTACTATCATGGGTAAGACTTAATACCTCATTATGTAAAATGATTAGAGGAAAAGATGTATAATACTTACTTAACTGGAGTAGATTTCAATGTTGGAATCTACATAAGATTATCTCAAGAAGATAAAGATAAAAAATATGAATCTGATAGTGAAAGTGTAATGAATCAAAAAGAATTATTAAGAAATTTTGTTAGAAACAATAATTTTAACTTAATTAAGGAATATGTTGATGATGGATATTCTGGTACTGATTTTGAAAGACCTGGATTTCAAAAAATGTTAGAAGATATTAATAATAAAAAAATTAACTGTGTCATAGTTAAAGATCTATCTAGACTTGGTAGAGATCATGTTATGACAGGGTATTATATTGAAACATTTTTTCCAGAAAATAATATAAGATTTATTTCTATATTAGAATCTTATGATAGTTTTAAAAATCAAGCTAGTAATGATTCTTCAACATTTATAATTGCTTGCAATGATTATTATAGTAAGCAAAATTCTGTTAAAATTAGGAATGTTTTAAATGAAAAAAGAAAGAATGGAAAATTTGTTGGAAGTTTACCTTGTTTTGGGTATATGAGAGATCCAGAAGATAAGGGACACTTAATACCCAATCCAGAAACTGCACCAATTGTTAAAAATATATTCAAATGGAGAGCCGATGGAGTTGGCCCTACTGAAATAGCAAATAGGCTTAATAAAGAAAAAGTGCCAACACCAAGTGGTTATAAAAAAACGAATTATTCATCAAGACTAATTGATAGAGACAATTGGAATATTTCCACAATTAAAAAAATTCTATGTAATAGAATTTATACTGGAGATTTAGTCCAACATACTCAAACGAAAGTTAATTATAAATCTAAAAAGAAAATAACTTTAGATGAAAAGTTATGGATAGTAGTTGAAAACACACATGAAGCACTAGTTGATAAAGATACTTTTAATTATGTTAATACTTTGAGAAAGCGAAATACTAGAAATTATGAAGTGAAAACTAATAGGGAAAAAAGATTGCTAGAAGGTAAATTATTTTGTAAAGAATGTCAAAATAGACTAACAGTTCTTTATAGAAAAAAATTAGATTACTGGAGTATTAATTGTAATAGATATTCTAGGGATCCTGTAAGTGGGAGATGCTATTCACATTTTTGTCCGTATAATTCTTTAGAAGAACAAATACTAGAACAAATTAATAAATCATTCTCTAATTTAATTAAAGAACTTGATGTAAATGAATTAAATAATGAAGTTGTTAAAAATATTCATAAAGAAACAACTGATATAGATAAAGTTATAAAGGAATTACAAATTGAAAAGGATAAAATAACTAATAGATTAGCAACTTTATATAATGATAGATGTGATGGTATAATTTCAGCAGACACTTATAAAGTATTAGCTAGTGAATCAGAAAATAGATTAAAACAAATAAATGAAAGTATAGAAAATAAACAAGTAAAAAAATATAAAATGAAAAATAAAAGTAGTGTTTTACCAAATTATACAAAAACGATTAAGAAACTATTAGATTTACATAAGCCAAAAAAAGAATTGATTGATACTCTTATAGATAAAATAGTAATTGATAAAGATAGAAATATTACTATTAAATACAAATATGATGTAGTACCAGAAATAAATTTTAAATATGAAAATAGGAATTTAGCAAGAAATTCTTATGGTAGAAAAGTTGAAAATAATATGTAATAATACTAATTAAATGAGAGGTATAAGATTATGAATAACAAAATTACTTTTTATAAATTAAATGGTGAAATTAATAGTGAAGAATTATTAAACGAGGAAGTTTTAAGATATACTAATGGAATGATGCTTAAATGTTATATGAGAAATGGGACAGAAGAAATAGGATTTGCTGATTCATATCGTACTCATGATAATGATTTTGATGATTTAGTACATGACTATATTAATCTTTGGACATGGGATAACTTAGATGAAGATAAGCATGAACTAATTGAGATAATGACTCAAAATATAATCAAACTTTTAAAAGAATAAATATTAAAGATATAATTCATATTGAAGTAATACTTCATTCTAATTCAAGATGGGGTGGGAAATTAACAAACAGGTTTGATTATTTTGTATCTCGTTTTACTAATAATAAATAGTAAATTTACTCTTGTACCACAAAGTGATAAATTGTTAGTACAAGAGTAAAAAATTTTAAACATATTACTAATGGTAAATGAACCCACGAGGTGGAGATGGGGCAGAAGTTATTTATGCGCTTCGTAATAATAACAAACTAGCTAATTTAGTGTTACAAGAAATTGGAAATGCAGGGCAGAATACACGCTTAGCATTTCAACGTCGTCTACCAAGTAATACAGCTAAAGATTATTATTTTATTCATCGTGATACGGGGGTCAATACGCAACCAATTATTGTTGAATATGGCTTTTTAGATAGTACTGGTGATGATGTAAGTCAGCTAAAGAATAATTATGAACTTTATGCGGAAGCAGTTGTAAAAGCTGTTATGGAATATCTTGGAAGACCATATAATAATCCGGAAGGTGGTATGACTGGGAATACTTATACTGTAAAAAATGGGGATTCCTTATGGAGTATTGCTCAGAAGTATAATACATCAGTAGCAGCTTTAAAACGAGTTAATAATTTAACGACCAACGCTTTAAGAGTGGGGCAAGTGTTAAAGTTACCAACTGAGGAAGTTATTCCACCAACCAATGAAAACAATATCGTTTATGTGGTTGCTCCGAATGATAGTCTATGGATGATTGCCAATCGATATGGAGTGACAGTTGATGCGATTAAACAATTAAATAATTTATCAACCAATAATTTGACAGTTGGTCAAACTTTATTAATTCCAAATTCGTCAACAAGTGGAGTTGTTCCGCCAACGACGAATACAGAGAATACTTATACAGTAAAAAATGGCGATAGTTTGTGGAGTATTGCTAATCGATATAACACAACAGTTGATGAATTAAGAAGATTGAATAATCTAACGAGTAATAATTTACAAATAGGTCAAACTTTGATTGTGCCAAGTAGTACATCTAATTCTGGAGGTACGACATCCAATGATATTATTTATACAGTAAAAAGTGGTGATTCACTATTTAATATTGCGCGAAATTATAATACAACAGTAAATGAATTGATGGCCTATAATAATCTGACAAGTAATTTATTAAGTTTAGGACAAAAATTACGTATTCCGAGAACCAATCAATCACCAACTACCTATACTGTAAAGAGTGGCGATAGTTTGTGGAGTATTGCCAATCGTTTTAATACGACTGTAGATCAATTAAAAAATAAAAATAATCTAACAAGTAATGCATTACAAATAGGTCAAATATTGACAATTTAAAAGACAATTCTGATTGGAATTGTCTTTTTAATGTATTTCAATACATACACCAGGGTCAGGACGATAGAAACAATGGTTTTTATAGCGACCTGTATGTTGCTGATCATACCAAGTCGTTCGGCAACTAGCCCCACTAGCCGGCGCATAGAACCATAGAGCATTGGTGGCTGGATGAAAATATTCTCCACGAATGGCACGATCTGCCAATTGTTTTTCTTTCGTAGTTGGATTCGCATAAAATAATGGACTATCTTTTCCGACAAAACCACCTGGTGATTGATAAACGACTTCTGGAATGGTACGAACATTTTTAAAAGTTAAACAATTTGAGATCCCACGGTTGACAACAACGTTTCCAACCATGAGCATTCCTAGCTCACCCTCTCCAGTTGCCTCTGCTCGCATTAATCGGGCTAACATATCCCGATCCTTTGATGTTGCTTTTATAATCATAATATCCCCTCTATATATCATATGTTTTAAGGATAATAATTTGACAAATACTATGATTCCATATAGAATACGAAATATGAGGTGATAAAATGAAACACATAAAAATATATAAGATAATTGCGGCAACTTGTTTGGTAATAGGATTTACCGGATGTACATCTTCTGTTACTCCAACAACACCACAAAATCCTGTACCAGATGAGTCAATGCCATCGAATACAGAAGAAATGACTCCATCAGAATCACCAACGATTGATTCAAATTCTACAATAGATCAAGATGATTATCATCAAGAAGCAGGAAATATGGATACGGAAAATGTCTTTGAAACGACGAAGCTTTTTGCGACGGAAGAGCAGTTTGTGTCGCATATTGAACAAGGGTATGATTATTTGATAGCCCTTGCTAGTAGTGAAATGACCCAAAAGGCAAAGGATACACTCGTTCATTCGGCAATTAAGTTAGGAGATTTCATTTTTTTAGGGGAGCCAATTGGTGGTTGGACTTATCATGATCTTTCAACAGCAACCATGAAAAGGATTTCACAAATTATGTTAGAACTTGATACAGTGTTGCAAGAAAAGGTACCAGAACAGTATGGAAAAATACAGCAAAGTTATCAAAAGGGCAAAGAGATGTTGGATCGCGCGGGTTCGCGTTTTAAAGAAGTATGGATTGACATCATAGGTGAAGAAAACTATGAATATTGGGGTGAGCAGAAGGATCAGGCAATTAATAAAGGTAAAAAAGCTTGGGACTGGACCAAGAAAAAATATAAAGATATCACAGAAAAGCAAAGATAATTAAATCGGTTTTTTAGTTGTTTTTTGAGATTGTAATATGATAGAAAGTGGTAAAAAAATGAAGGAATGACAATAAGCTTGTCTGAAATAGATGCGGTATAGATCGAGGGTTACAATCTATGTAAGGAACAATCGAATTAAAATTTAAAATAGTAGTATGATTATGGAATTCCTATTTACTGTATTGTGTTATTTTATGTTAACATTATAGGGATTTATTGAAGGAATTTTAATTTTAACAGATAATATTGCTACTGATATTTACGAAAATACATTGGTAGATTAAATAAAGGTGGTCTTTATCACCTTTTTATGTTGCTTTCTTTGCTGGTATTTGTTATAATCAATGAGCTGGAAAGAGGATTATATGAAAATAAAATTTAACAAATTAGGGTTATCTAATGAAGTATTACAAGCAATATCAATGCTTGGATATGAAACCCCAAGTAAAATACAGGAAGAAATCATTCCTTTAATTTTAAAAGGAAAAGATGTAATTGGACAGGCACAAACGGGAACAGGAAAAACGCTTGCTTATGCTTCTTCTATTTTATCAAAAATGGATGTTGCTACCAATGTTGTAAAGGCTATTGTTTTGGTACCAACACGTGAATTAGCAATCCAAGTGTGTGAAGAGTTTCATGCTTTAAATAGAATGGCTGATTTTGATGTGATATCAGTTTATGGTGGAACTAAAATTGATATGCAGATCAAACAGTTAAAACGAGGAGTTGATATTGTCGTTGGGACTCCAGGACGGGTTATGGATTTAATGAAACGACGGGCTCTTAGACTAGATCATTTAGAATATTTTGTGTTAGATGAAGCTGATGAAATGCTGAATATGGGATTTCAAGAGGATATTGAATTTATCTTTAAGAAGACCAATCAAAATAAACAGGTGCTACTATTATCTGCAACAATGCCTAAGACAATTTTAACATTGGCTAGAAAATATATGAAAAAAGATTATGATTATATTGCAATTGAAGAGAAAAGTAAAACATCGATCAATGTAACACAACAATATTATCGCGTTACAGAGAAAATTAGAGTAGAAGCATTATGTCGCATTCTCGATCACTATGCTGGAAAGACGGGAATTATTTTTTGTCAAAAGAAAAAGGAAGTTGATTTTTTACTCAATGAATTAATGTTGCGTCATTATAATGTCGAAGCAATGCATGGAGATATTGCACAAAGCGCTAGAATTGAGACTTTGGATCGCTTTAAAAAAGGAGCATTTCAATATTTAATTGCTACCGATGTTGCTGCTCGTGGAATTCATGTTGATGATATTGACCTTGTGATTAATTATAATTTACCACAAGATGTTGAGTCTTACATTCATCGGATTGGAAGAACTGGGAGAGCGGGAAAAACCGGAATTGCAATTAGTCTTGTTACCAATCGTCAGTTATCATTTTTAAATGATGTAAAGCGCATAGCCCAATGTGAATTAGTAGAGTGTCCGATTCCAAGTGGAAAAGAGGTAATGGAAGCAAAAACGAAAATGCTTCAGACCTGTGTTTCTGAGGTGATTGCTACAAAACAATATGAGAATTTTATTCCCTATATTCGCGATTATAATAAAGAAGAATTACTTCAATATTCCGCGGCAATAATGAAACTATTTCTGGAAAAAGAATTGGGATCTAATCTCGATAAGGAATTGAAGGTAGAGAACTATCACTCTCCACAGAGATTACAAAAGCAAGGAACAACTCGTGTTTTTCTAACAGTTGGAAAACTGGATAAGGCCAAGAAGGGTTCCATTTTAGATTTTATTAAATTAGAGACTGGCATCCGTAAGGAACATTTTACCGGAATTGAAGTTTTAACAAAATTTACTTTTATAAATGTTGATGATGAAGTATTGAAAGCGTTTATGAAAAAAATAAAAGGGAAAAAATTTCGTGGTCGTGTAATTCGTGTGGAAAAAGCAAAGAAACGATAATCTTTGCTTTTTTATTCTCTTTAGGTGTATAATAGATTTAGATGAAAGAGAGATATCAGGTGTAATTTAGTATGAAGAAAAAAACAGTAAAACGCATATTGATTTTTAGTATATTGTGTTTTTTGATTGCTTTGATTTTATTTGATGATTCCAGTTTTACTTTTTTGGGACTAGGAATTATTTTGCTGGCTGTTTTTTTAAGACAAACTATTATGGATTACTGGGAAAAGATGAAGCCTAAAAAATAAGCTTCTTTTTTTAACTTGAAATAATTTGAAATTCTGCTATAATACATAATTAATTGATGGAGGGGTATGTATGTATTTTTGTCCAGTATGTAATAAAAATTTAGAAGCCAATGAGACAAATTGTGGTTATTGTGGGAATCGTCTTTATGATGAGTTAGAAACAAGTGATATAAGTGAACAATATGAACTAAAACCACGATTTGTATTTGTCTATGAATTGTTACCAAGTTCCATTCAAACCGTTTGGTTATTAATTGTCTTATTTGTAGTTTCGAATCTAGTACGTGAGTATTTTCACTTACCAACCGCTTCTGTTGTTGCTCTTTTTGTAGTATTATTGTTATTAAAAGATTTAAAAATTTTTTATCGAAAATTTAAATATCGCAATGTGAAGTATATTATCTCAGATCAGGGAATAGAATATATCAAAGAATCTTCTCATCCTAAACGTTATTTTTTACCTTATGAGGAGGTTAGTGCTGTCTTAATTGAAAAAAATTACGCAACTCGCTTATTTGGTTATGGTCATATCTTAGTAAAAAGTGGTTCTACTGGTATTTATTTAGACTATATTGCCGATGTTGATCAAGTATATCAATATATTATCCAGCACATTCATGAATAAAGGATGTGATATTACTGAAATCTTTTCTTTTGATTATAAAAGGATTTGTAATTGGAATTGGAAAGGTAATTCCTGGTGTTAGCGGTTCGATGTTAGCTATTTCCCTAGGCTTATATGAGAAATGTTTAGATGCGATTACTCATTTTTTTCAAAATATCGCACAAAATTTTTATTTCTTATTTCATGTGGGAATTGGCGTTTTATTAGCAATTGTTTTGGGTAGTAAAATAATTGCTTTTTTCATGGCTCATTATTATCTTTCCACAATGTTACTTTTCCTTGGAATGATTATGGGTGGTATGCCTAATCAGTGGCAGCATATTCAGCTGTATCGGAAGACAAAGTCGCATTTTTTCTTTTTTCTCCTCGCGTTTCTTTTTGTTATTTCATTATCATTTATTAATGTTGATTATCACTATTTGGTAAGTCCCCATGTTAAAAATTGGATTTATCTTGCAATTGGTTTTCTCGACGCTACGACAATGGTAATTCCGGGTATTAGTGGTACTGCTGTCTTTATGTTGTTAGGACTTTATCAAATTTCAATTGGAATGTTTGCAAGTCTCACATCTATTTCGAATATTATTCAAAATAGTTCGATGCTGCTACCATTTGCAGTAGGACTTATTTTAGGAATTTTTCTCATTAGTTGGATCATGACATATCTTTTAAAGCATTATGAAGAAAAAACCTATTTTGCTATTTTTGGATTTCAATTAGCTGCTATTGTGATGATTTTTATCGAAACGTTACAATTTCAGTATACGTTATTAGAAATAACCGGAGCGCTTCTTTGTTTTTTGATTGGTTTTAGAATAGCCCTTCGGTTTGAACGAATGGAATAAAAAACGATCTGTTTCATACATTAGAGTAGGTGATAAAAATGGAAAAAAAACTACCTGGGGTTTATCAAAATCCGATCGATCATTCGATTAAAAATAATAAGGATGTACATTATGTTGGTTCCGAAGAAGTGGTACCAGAAAAATCTTTAACACGGGAAGAAAAAGTAAAACAAGAATTGTTTGGTAGTGATGTAAATCAGAAAATTAATCAAATATTTTCTTCTGCAAATTATGTCTATAAAGCCGATGTTGAAATTACACTATCTGATCAAACAGTAACTAAAAAAATTATTGGTAAAAATAGAAATATGTTAATTACAATTGATAATGAACTTATTCCCATCGAAGATATCGTCGATATTAAATTGACCCATTAAAAAAGTCTCAATCAAATAATGAGACTTTTTTTGTTAAAGACACTCTACAAAAGTATCTTGTAAACATCTTAGTGCACAAACGCAATCTAAATTCATTGTAAAGAAAGAATTTGTAGCAACATAAGGAATTGTTGCGGCTTCAGCTGTATCTGGATTTGGAGCTAGTACTCGGAATGTTGCACAATTGTCATCAAGTTTTTCAACTCGGAAGACATTAGAACAAGTAACACCCACAGAACCACAAGTTACGTCTTCTTTTGTTGTAGGCATAGCCCATGGTGTTCCATTTCCACAACAAGTATATAACATAACTGGTCTTGTATTACAGCTTAAGCTAGTAGCAGAACATCCTAAGAATCCACGATCGCATGTATCTAAGCATGCATCGCCACAGCAACTTGCATTTTGTTGTAAAATATTAATTACTGTTAAGATTTCGGCTACACAATTTGAGCAATTGTTTTTGTTATTTTCATTACACATATAATCCACCCCTTCATTATTTTCAATAATAATATATGGGTTATTTGGAAAAGGGTGTGAATGAAAGGCCTACATATTACAAAATAAATGGGATTCTATTTAAAATGGATATTTGGGAAGGCATTGATAAGACGTTTTGTAAATGGATGTGTTTTTAATATTGCTTTTACTTTCCTTGTGATTTCCTCAGTTGAATCTTTTTTAATTTGCTTCCAAGTAGATTTTAGTTTATAGACGATAATAAAGGTTGTAATTGCGTCAATTGCCATCGCAATCATTATAATGATTGTAATTATAACAAGGTTAGAATCCGGTATTTTATTTACGAGATCGCTGATAAAAGGATTAATAAAAAATAACAATAATAAACCTAGTAAGCCAAAGGCAATCGTATTTTTTAGTGTAATCCTTCCATTTAGATTTAATAATTGTTCACTATAATCCCACCAGCGAGCATTGAATAATTTTTCCATGATATAACTTGTGTTATATTCGATAATTGCGCAAAAGAACGAGGAAAATAGAAAGACAAGAAGTGGATCATAGAGAAAGGGTTGAAGCAGAAAAATAATGGTAATTGCTCCTACACCATAAATGGGACAGTATGGTCCGATTAGAAAGCCACGATCAACGAGTTTATTTTCGCTAATGCTGCAAACAATTATTTCCATGATCCAACCCATCATCGCGTAGAGAACAAATAATAAATAGTAAAAACAAAATTCTTGCATGGTATGACCCCTTCTCCATTATTATTTCTATTTTAACATGCTTTTAAGAAAGAAGAAAGATAAATTGAACTAGTTACTTGTTTAGAATGATATTATAATTGGTTTCATAGTATAATAGTAATAGGAAGTGATCATATGCGAGCGATTGTCTTATCTGGTGGTGGCGCGAAAGGGGCCTATGAACTCGGTGTTTGGAAGGCATTAAAGGAATTAAATATCACATATGACATTGTTACTGGAACATCGGTTGGAGCATTAAATGGGGCTTTTATGGTTCAAAATGATTATTTAAAAGCGCTTTCTATGTGGCAAAATATTAATTTTGATATGGTTTTCCAAACTGACTTTTCGGGGAATCTTAATACATTTGATGGAATAAAGGAATTGATTGCGATCTATGGTAAAGGCATTTTAAATGGTGGAATGGATGTTCATAATTTAGAGAAGACCATTGATCGTTATATTAATCTTGATAAATTTTATCAGTCTAATATTGAATATGGATTGGTAACGGTTAATTTATCTAATTTAACATCAATTACATTGACTAAAAGGGAGATTCCCCGCGATAAATTAAAGGATTATCTTATGGCTTCTGCAACTTGCTTTCCAGCGTTTAAAACCAAAAAAATCAATGGGGATAATTATATTGATGGTGGTTATTATGATAATATGCCAATTGATTTAGCCGTCTCTATGGGAGCAACGGAAGTCATTGCTGTTGATATTGGTGGAAAAGGAATTTTTCCAAAAAAGAAGAAACATTATTCCATTCCTGTTACCTATATAAAACCGCGCAATGATATTGGTTCATTTCTTGTTTTCGATAAAAACCTAGCAATCCGTAATATCGCACTTGGGTTTAATGATACCATGAAGGTATATGAAAAATATGAGGGGACATTATTCACTTTTTATAAAACAGAACTCGATCGGATCATTGATCATCACTCGAAACAGATTAAGAAAGAATTACGTAATATTTTGCAAGGATTTGATCGTGATCGGATTACAATGAAAGATTTATTTCAATTGAAGCAATATCAGGAGCTGTTAAATGATCAAAATAAATATACAAAGTTAATGAAAGAAGTCGTTGAATTATTAGGAATCAGTTTAGAGATTGATATTACCAAAGTGTATAAACGGTCTAGTTATGAAGCTGCGATTAAAAACTATTATAAGAAAATACCGACGATAAATATGAAAGAAGTTCGTCATAAAATTATGAATAAAAAATATTCTGATCTATTTCATTCTAAAATCGTTATTAAATATATCTATCAGTTATTTACCCAATATTATCAATCTGACTTTGTATTATTAATGTTGTTGTTTAAAAAAGAATTTATGGCAGCATTATATTTAAAGGTACTATTAGGATAGTGTTTCAGATTATTATATATATTTGTCAACAGTCTGAGTGATATATCAAAAAAAGATATATCGCTTTTTATATAGATTATTATTAATTTGAAGATAGTATCCGTGATATGTTATACTAAACTTAGATATTCGATCGCTTATAATAAATGAGGAGAAATAATATGGCAAAGAAACAAGAAAAAGAGAAGTATAAATTATTATTTTGGTTGTTTTCATTATCAGATTTAATGGAGGCCCTCTTTCGAAAATATCCTGCAGATAGTACGATATCTAGTTTTTGTCGAAAACTTAGAAGATATGGGTTTCGCTATATTAGGGATGGTAAAGATTATCAGTATTTTTGTCAACAACATCCAAAAGAAACGAGAGATCTTGTATTGGAATATTATGAT
>CAJTRV010000030.1 GCA_910578855.1 uncultured Bacilli bacterium | reverse complement strand
TCAGTTTTAATTTTGACTACTTTTTCAGCAGTCTCTTATAGTACTCTTAATTCTTTGGCCAATAATTCTTTATATGTCTCTACTCCAGGTTGAGTAAAGGGATCAACATCAATTAAGTAGGCACTTAGTGCCGCTGCCATCATGAAAAACATGCAGGCCTCTCCTAGGTGGTATTCATCTAACGATTCTATCGTAATCACATTACTCGGACAACCACTTAATTTATGCGCCTCACATACTTTGTCGAGAACCAAATGATTAATCTCCCGTAAATGTTCTTGGTATTTTGGTAAAAAAAGATCCGGCCCATCTTCAATCTTTAAGACTGTTTCAAACAAGATGGGATTTCCTTCACTAATAAACTGACCCAAGGAGTGTAAATCCCGCGGATTCATCACTCCAATTGGCAATATTCCCTTACAATCTTTGCCCTCTGATTCAGCAAATAACTGTTTTAACCACTCGGTAAACATTGCTAGTTTGGGTTCATAAATTGTGAATGCTTCCACCATTCGTTCCCGTTTAAAAAAGATTGTTCTTACCATTGCATAAATACTAGCATAATTAAGGTGCATCCGTCCTTCTTTGGCCCCTGTTAAAAAAGAAAGGATATCAAACCCAGCAACGGCCATCGGAAACAGGGCAACTGGGGTTAACACAGAATAACGTCCACTGATATGATCGGGAACAAAGAAAGTCCGATACCCATATTTCTTAGCACTCTCTAGTAATTTTCCTTGATGAATATTGGTTGTAATGAAGATCCGTTTTTTTAACTCTTTTTTACTATAACGTTTCTGCATCATTGTCATGAGAATTTGATACGTAATCATTGTCTCCATGGTGTTACCTGATTTGGAAATAACATTCATACTAACCCGCTTGTCTTTTAAATAAACAAATAAGTCCTGAAGATAACGGCTCGATAAATTAGTCCCAAGAAACAGAATCTCAGGATGGGTTCGGTGAAAATAAGGTTTTAGTGCATCATAAATAGCATGGGCTCCAGCATATGAGCCACCAATTCCAATCACCAACAACACATCCGTCGTCTCTTTTAATTGTTTTCCAAGCTCGATCATTTCTTTTAATTCCATATTATCGACATATTCATTCATGTGATACCATTTGAGTTCATCACAATTGATTTCAAACTTCTTTTTCACACTTGTTGTCTTTGCTGCATATGTCTTGATCACATCAGCATCGATATAATCTTTGGTATAGGTATTAAAATCAAACTTCATTTCTTCAAACCTCATTTTTATAAATACAATTTCATAAATAATACTGCTCATCCTTTTTACAAGCAATATTAGATAAAACGCATTCCATTCTATATCAATTTTAACATATTAGTCCTGCTATTTCAATCATATATTTTGTACGAAAAGAAAAAGAATTCTAGCGCATTTTCTTGTCTGACTTCGCTTTGGTTAGATCAAAGTAAAAGGTTGTTCCCTGATTCAACGTCGATTTAACACCATAATTTGCTTCATGTTTTTCTAAAATCTGTTTGACAATCGAAAGACCAATCCCAGTCCCATAAGCATTTCGTCGATGTTTTTTATCAGACTTATAATATTTTTCCCATATTTTATTCAAATCAACTGGCTTTATCCCTTTCCCCGTATCAATAATTTCAATATGAATATCATCACTCTCATCGGAAATTCGAATGATTACCTGGCCATCTTCACCGGTATAATTAATCGCATTCCCAATTAAATTATAGATCACCTGTTCTATTTTCTTAGGATCCGCCAAAGCCCAACAGTGCTTTGGTCCATTGATTATAAAATGGTAGCCTTCAGTCTCAGTTAAGATTTCAAAGCGTTTAACGATAGAAGCGATTAATTCCCCGACATCGAATGATGTTGGTTCAATCATACCAAGGTTTGACTGCATCAACGATAAGTCTAATATATCATTTACGAGTAAATTCAACCGATCACTTTCTTCAATAATCACATTTAAATGTTCCGTTCGTTTTTGGTCATCACGATAACTTAAATCACGAACCATTTCTGCGTAAGCTTTGATCATCGTCAGGGGTGTCTTTAAATCATGCGAGATATTAGCAAGCAGTTCTCGGCGTAATTCCTCCGTTCCGGCTAATTCATCACGGGTATAGTTTAATGTACTAGCTAGCTCATTTAACTCTGTAATTTGGGCCCCTGTTTCAAAAACAACATCATAATCACCCTTGGCCATATTACGAGCAGCATCATTCAATTTGATAATTGGCTTAGATATCCGTTTAGAAATAAGATAGCCAATTACAAACGATAAGAATAAAACCCCCATCGTCACAAAGATAAATTGACTTGCTAAAATTTTAGTAGTCGCATCAAGTGGTTGCATAGAAGCACTAATAAATGCATAAATATCACGATCGAGTTTCACTCCATAAAGTAAGGTTTGGTTTTTAAAGCGGGGATTCACTAGTTTTATACTAGCTTTTCGTTTCTTACTGTTCATAAACTGCTTACGAAAAGCATTTACCCCTGAGGACACTTCTTCCTTCGTCATCGATAATTCTTTTGGTGTCTCATGTTCAGGATTGATAAGCATACACCCTCGGTTAAACCGGTCCGATGTATACGAGGTTGTTCCATCTGTAACAATTTCAATACAAACCCCTTGTTGGGCAGATATCTGATCCAAGACAGTTTCTAGTGTGTTAGGGTCATAAGAGTTGATTATTTCGGACACAACCTTTTCAAGATCCCGTTTTTTATACCACTCATAGTAAGAATTTAAAAAGACAACTTGAAAAAGCCATAGACAGATTAAAATAATACAAGAAAAGAGAATTAGATATACCCATATTTTCTCTTTTAGACTACTCTTTTTAGTCGACAAATTTATATCCCATTCCTCGGACTGTCACAATACAGTCGCGATATTTTCCTAAACTATTGCGTAACATTTTTACATGGGTATCAATGGTCCGATCATCACCAAAAAAATCATAGCCCCAGATTTTACGAAGCAATACTTCCCGTGACAAGGCAATATTCTTATTCTGAATAAAGTATACCAATAACTCGTATTCCTTTGGGGTTAGTTTGAGTTCTTGCCCTTCTAATGTTACATAATGTCCAATGATATCAATGTACAAATCTTGATAACGATATCCGTCTTGTGGAATCAAGTTCGCTCGTGTCGCCACCGCTTTAATACGAGCCATTAACTCTTTAGGACTAAATGGTTTCGTCATATAATCATCTACTCCAAGCTCAAATCCCAGTAGTTTATCATATTCTTCTTTTCTAGCTGACAACATAATAGTCGGCAACCGTCTTTCCATGTTTAACGCCTTTAAGGTCGAATAACCATCTAATTTAGGCATCATAATATCAAGGATTAAAAAATCAATTGTTCCAGCTTTTATAACTTCAAGTGCTTCCATTCCACTAGCAGCTTCCACTACTTCATAACCCTCGTTTTCGCAATATTCCCTTATTACTTCACGAATTAACGCTTCATCATCGACAACTAATATTTTCATAACACAATTCCCTCCATCTTCTATTATACAGGAAATTGTGTAAATTTTGTGAGGGTATCCATCATTCTAAAAAAATCGTAATAAATAGTATGATCCTTCTATCGGATTTCTGGTGTCTAAAAAATGGCGACAACCAAAAAAGGAACCTAAAAGATTCCTGTCGGTTTTCCATCAACATAGTCGATATTTAAATAATTCGCGGTTTTCGATAGGCCTGGCATCGTCATGATGTTTCCCATATAGACGGTAATAAAACCAGCACCATGGTTTAATTTAAGATCCGTTACTGTCATAACAGCCCCCTTCGGAAAACCTAGTTGATCTTTCTCGTCGGTAATCGAATACGGTGTTTTAGCAATACATATCGGTAACGGAATATCCTGTAACAGCTTGATTTTCGCTTGGGCTTTTTCTTGATAAACTACTTTACTAGCATAATAGATTTCCCTACAAAGGGTTTCGATTTTGGAAGGAAGCGAGGCAGCAACATCATAGATCTGGTATTGTTTGGTATTTGGTGTTTCTAGCATTGCTAGTAACTTCTTTGCAACCATAATGCCACCGGCACTACCATCTTGATGACAGGTACTAACTTCAAATGGAACCTGGAGGGTTTGACAATATTGCATAACACAATCAATTTCAGCTGGTGTATCGGTTGCGAATTGGTTCAACACCACCAAAACATGACTTGAAAATTTCTGCATATTGGTAACATGATAAGCTAAATTTACAAGGCCCGCATCCAATGAATCATGACCATTATATTTTAAGCCTTTAATGGTCGTATTGACAACAATCAAATCTGGATAAAGATTGCCAATGCGACTTTTGATATCAAGGAATTTAAGGGCCCCCATGTCACTCCCAAACCCGGCTTCCGTAATGACATAATCGGCAAGGTTAAGTCCTAGTTTAGTCGCAATCAAAGAATTACAGCCATGGGCAATGTTGGCGAATGGTCCCCCATGAATCAACGCTGGATTGTGTTCTAGTGTCTGAACCAAATTCGGTTTGATCGCATCTTTTAATAAAACAGTCAGGGCTCCTTCACAGTTTAAATCATGCGCATAGATAGGTTTATCATCGTATGTATAACCAATTAAAATATTCCCCAAACGGGTTTTTAAATCATCGATATCAGTCGCAAGACAGAGAATTGCCATGATCTCGGAAGCTGTTGAAATATTGAATTTCTCTTGGCGATTACTTCTCGTTAAAGTTATCGTCCGGAGGGCCCGGTCATTGATATCAAGACAGCGTTCAAAACTAATACGATCGGGATCCAAGCCCAAAGCATTCCCCTGAAATAGATGATTATCGATAATAGCAGCCAATAAATTATTCGCACTCGTGATCGCATGAATATCACCAGTAAAATGAAGATTGATATCAACCATGGGAATCACTTGACTATATCCACCACCAGTCGCTCCGCCTTTGGTTCCAAAAACAGGACCAAGAGATGGCTCCCTTAGCACCACCAGGCTACGCTTTTCAAGACGACATAATGCGTCATGGATCCCAATTGCTAAGGTGGTCTTTCCCTCCCCATATGGCGTTGGACTAGTCGATGTCACTAAAATTAATTTCCCTTTCGCATCACGCTCTGTTACCAAAGAAACATCAATTTTCGCTTTAGCAGTTCCATAAGATTCTAAGGCTGCGGTGGGAATTGTTAAGCGCCTAGCAATTTCCGTAATGGGAAGTGGTGTTATCGTGTCCGCAATTTCATAATCTTTCATCAAATCACTCCGTTCTACCTCTATTATATCGTATATTTAAAAAAAACGATAGTCTATTATACATTGACAAGATTTTGTAGTTTCCGAATTACCTTTTTTTCAATTCGGGAAATATAAGATTGACTGATATTCAAGATCTGAGCAACATCTTTTTGTGTCATCTCCTCACAACCAAATAGGCCATAGCGTAAAATCATAATCTGTTTGTCACGGGTATTTAGTTTACTAATTTCCTCGTATAATATCTTTTTTTCCGTTTCCTCTTCAATCCCCTTGGTTACGATATCCGCATCTGTTCCTAAAATATCTTCGAGTCGTAATTCATTCCCCTCAGCATCATAGCTTAAGCTATCTTCAAAACTCACCTCACCACGACGGCGTTTATTTTTCCGTAAAAACATTAAAATTTCATTATCTATACAACGGGAAGCATAGGTTGCTAATTTAATATTTTTATCTAATTTATAGGTATTAACCCCTTTAATTAAACCAATGGTCCCAATGCTAACTAAGTCCTCGAGATCAACTCCCGTATTCTCGTATTTCTTGGCTAAAAACACTACCAATCGTAAGTTATGCTCAATTAATTTTGCACGGGCCTTTAAGTCACCATCCATCGACTCGGTCACATATAATACTTCTTCTTCTTTACTAAGTGGCTCTGGTAATTTATCACTACTTCCAATGAAAAATAAACTGTTCCCTTTCGAACATAATCCTTTTAAAAGGCGAATCAAACGTTGTATCATATACTCTCCTCCATTATCTGTTCACTCAAAATACAATCAACTCCATCGATATGAATTTCCTCATCCATCAGCCCAAGCAGGAACTTGGTCCGATAACCAAACTTTTGAATCCATATTTTATCGATTTTAATACAAGGTAATAAACTGTGTCCTCCAGCTGTATCAATTGGTACTAAAATCATCTGAAACTCATTAATATCATAGATCAATCGTTTGCGATCAACTAGTAAAATAGGCCGTTTCTGATATGGATCAACTAAGTGATTTCCCGTATCTAAAAACCCATTCATTCGTTGCTTTTTCCCATGATAATACAAGACTACTTCGTGATAATTCCCATAATTATTCTTTAAGTACAACCCTTGTTTAATATAACTATATACAATAATAGGACTTGTTAGAACGAGAACAATCACATTAATACTAAGACCATTATGATAAAATACTAGCCCTTCTTGTTGATAGGAAAACTCAGTATTCAAATAATATAACACTCCACCTAAGATCATACTGGTGCTATAGAGGTAAAGAAAATTGCGGGCTGTATAGCGAATATTACGAAAACCAAAGGTTACTATGATCATAAGGATACTAATTACAATCTTAAAAAGAAACAAGGTTAATGAATTCATCTTGATGAAAAGGAAAAAAATACTTGTCGCGCCAATAAATGCTCCTGATAAAAGATCGGTAAGTTTCACATTTCTTCGCAATAATAATTTTACTGTCATCAATAAGAGAAAATCAAAACCAAAATTCAATAAGAAAATTAAGTCAAGATAAATTTTCATGTCATCACCATTAACAGTATAAAAAAAGCAACACTAATATTGTGTCGCTTTGTGAAGTTGTTGTGATATTTTATTTGTCGTTATTTCATGTAATCCATATTATAAAACAATTATCTTATCCTTCATAAAAGGCATCTAGTAAGCTCGCATCATCACTCCCAAACCACGTCTGACTAGGAGAGGCTTCTCCCCAAGTTAGGGTTGCCCTGGCACTTCTATACTGTTCTAACGTACCAGCTGGTACTTGAATGGTATTAGAAGTTAACTTTGCTCCTTTAAAAATTTCATGACGATCAAGTCTAGGAACATTTCCCATGAATGTTACCCTTGATAAGTTTTTATTACTACCAAAACTTGAACTTAAGAACGTAACACTCGCGGGAATCGTAATTTCTGTTAACTCATTACTACCAAAAGCCATTATTTCTATTCTCTCAAGTCCTTCCGGCAAGACAATAGATTTTAATCCTAAACCATTAAAAGAATTACCACCAATAATCGTAACCCCACTTGGAATCACAACATCACTCCGCTTCGCACCCGCATAACTGTTGATGCTACGTCTGTTCTCACTTCCATCACGATTGCGGTTATAAATGAATGCCTGCTCGTCTGGTAATTGATTATTGCGAAAAGCACCAGCACCAATACTCGTAACACTAGAAGGAATTTCAAGTTCCGATATTTGGTTCCCCATAAATGCTTCATTTCCGATTGTTTTCATTGAACTTGGTAATATAAGCTTTTTTAAGCGATTTCCACGAAAGCTTTGAACCCCAATCGTTGTTACTGTATTGGGTAATTCAAGACTCGTCAATTGATTACTCATAAATGCACTCGCTCCAATTCCCTTAATGGTATTAGGCATAATAACCGATGTTAATCCTTTCCCATTAAAAGCACTTGTTCCTATTTGTGTAATTGTAATTCCGTTAATCTCCCGTGGAATATTAACGTTTGTTATTTCACTATAGCCATTGGTATTTCCTTTGCCACATAAATATCCAGTAATCGTGTCCCCAGCCGCATTTGTCTGGAAACACTCACCTATAGTAGTAACAAGTCCACTATTATCTACTTCCTTTTGACGCACTTCTACTGTTAGCTCTAATGTTTTAGATGTCTCTGGTAATGTTGTTTCACTACGTGGGATCTCCGCTCTTACGACAAATGTCGTCTCACTCCCAGCAAGCAGATCATCCCCAATCCGAATCCCACTTACTTTAAATTGAATTCCGGTCGGTGCTTGTTGGTTCGCCTCGACAATTCCGATAACTTTAGCAATTACTGCATCCATATTTCCATTATTTTTAAGAGTGACGTTATATTCGATATAACTACCAGGAGATTCCAAGTCAACATCAAAAGTAGCGGTTAGTTTATCCGTAATCTCTCTTTTATTCGTTGTGGCCGCTTTTTTACTCTTCTCGGCAATATTCGTGAAGAGAATATCCCAATTCGTTGAAATCGTTCCCGTTCCATTAATTTTGATCGATGAAGAAAGGGCGGCATAGCCTAATGCCACCCCGCAAATCATAAACAAGGCTATACTAGTCACCAATAATCTCTTTCGTTTTTTCACTGCATTTCTCACGCTAAATATCCCATCCTTACTTTGTTATTTCATTATTATATCACATCTTTTGTGATTATTCTATTCTTTTGTAATTTGTAATTTTTTTCCAATGATTTCACGTATGAAGATTCGTTCATACACATAATAAAAGGATGATTTTCATCATCCTTAAGTAAAACATTTCTTAGAACCCTCTATTTTTTAAAAATGGTGGAATATCAAAATCACTATCATCATCACTACTATCTGGTACATCATAGTTTACAACTGAACGAGATGTATAACTTGGATATTCTGGCTCTTTTTCTTCATCTTCAAACCCTGTAGCAATGACAGTTACAATAATTTCATCGTTTAAGTTCTCATTAATAACGGCTCCAAAGATCGTATTGATATCGGTATTCGCACTACTTCGAATTACTTCAGCAGCCTCTTCTACTTCGAACAAAGTCAAATTAGAACCACCAGTTACGTTAATGATCGCATCGGTTGCTCCACTGATACTTGTTTCTAAAAGCGGACTTGATACTGCCTGTCTAGCAGCCTCAGCTGCTCGATCCTCACCAACACCCATTCCAATTCCGATAAGTGCATTTCCTCTATTTTCCATGACCGTTTTAACATCGGCAAAGTCTAAGTTAATTAATCCAGCCACGGCAATCAAATCTGAAATAGATTGTACTCCGCGTCGTAATACATTGTCGACTTCTTTGAATGATTCTAGTAGTGGTGTTGACTTATCAATAATCTCTCGTAAGCGATCATTTGGAATGACGATCAACGTATCGACATGTTTCTTTAATTGTTCCATTCCTAGCAAAGCTTGATCCATTCGTTTCTTTCCTTCGAATGAAAATGGCTTGGTAACAATTCCCACCGTAAGTGCACCTAGTTCTTGGGCAATCTCGGCAATAACCGGAGCTGCTCCGGTTCCGGTTCCTCCACCCATTCCACAGGTAACAAACACCATATCAGCGCCTTCTAACGCTGCTTGTATTTCCTGCTTTGATTCTAAAGCGGCATCTCTTCCGATTTCTGGATTAGCTCCAGCTCCTAACCCATTGGTTAGTTTTGTCCCAATTTGGATTTTGATATCTGCTTTGGAATTGTTTAACACTTGTAAGTCTGTGTTCGCAACAATAAAGTCTACTCCTTTTACTCCTGATTCAATCATCCTGTTAACGGCGTTGTTTCCACCACCACCAACTCCAATTACTTTTATTTTCGCAAGTTGATCCATTGCTAATCCAAACATAATTTTCCTCCCTTATTCGTTGAAAAAGTAACCAAATACTTTACCTAACATTGACTCATTATTTACATTAACTAAATTTTTACCTGATGACAACTCTAAACTGTCATCTTCGCTTACCATTGTATCACGAATTCCTAATAATTTCAATTTACTGATATAATAAACAATATTTCCGACACTTGATGAATAACGATTATTCCGAACTCCGATTAATTTCATATTTCCAAGCATTGCTTTTTTCCCTAAAATCGTTTTTACCAAGACATCAAAGTTTGTCATATTAGAAACGCCACCGGTTACTAAAATATAATCGATTTCATGATTGGTTAAAGCATGAATTTCCTTTCGCGCTTGTCCCAAAATTTCTTCTAGTCTTGCCATCACGACTTCACTCGCTTCTAATTGCTTAATCTTAATTGTCTCCTGATTATGGTTGGCAACTTCATAGACATCACTAGCACTAGCAAAGCGCTTGTGGGCGAGTGCAAAATTTTCTTTCACTGTTTTCGCAACCGTTCCATTTAATTTATAAATATAAGATAAATCATTATCGATGTTTTTTCCACCAAGACCAATGACACTATTTTTGACAATAATTCCTTTATTATATAATGAAATGGACGTCGTCTCAGATCCGATGTTGATAATTGCCCCAACTTTGTTATCCATCTCTTTATTTTTAAATGCATACATATCGCCAATTCCATTTAAGGAGATATCTTTTACTTGCAGTCCAATTCCCTCAATTAAACTTAGAACTGAATAAATATTCTTCTTTGGCGTTGTCACGGCGACTGCTCGCACTTCTAAAACTGAAGCTGGAAGTCCGAGGGGAGACTTCACTACCAAGCGATGATCAATCTTAAAATCAATCGGAACTGTGGTTACCAATTCATCATTTGGATGACGTTTTTGATAAGAAGCCTTTTTTAATAAAATTGAGATATCTTTGCCTTCAATTTCAGCAGGTTCATCATCGATAGTAGGCTCAATGGCAATCGTACTTGATACCAACTTAAAATCTGCATAATAACTAGGAACTGACGCTAAGACTTGGCGAATTTTAATACCCAACATCGCTTCTACTTCCTGAATGGCTTTCCGAAGCGACATTCTAGCAGCCTCGACATCAGTAATCAAACCTTTTTTTATCCCCTTCGATGGCATACAAGAAGCTGCCAAAAGATTCAATTTATTTTGATAGAGTTCACATACCACTACCTTGATTGCATCCGTACCAATGTCAATACTCGTGTAAATGTGCTTCATATCATCATCTCCTACAATCAATAATAATTATACTATATATTTTAAAAAAAGTAAAAGAAAACTTCAAAAAAATTGAAGTGTTCTACTAAAAAATTATACGTCAAGATCATAACGATCTAACTGATAAAGATATAACATTTTATCCTTGATAATGGTGAATGTTGCTTCCTGCGTAATTTCATTATAATAATATAAAATTGGAATACGAAGTTCTTGCTCAAGATCAACCATTTCGTTCATATTCTTGACATTGATAACCGTATAATTAACCTTTTTAATTGGAGTTAAAGTCTCAACGATAATATCATCATACTCACTTAATATTTTATCTAAATAACGTTTAAATGCAGGTTTACGTGGTCCATTTAACAATTCGACAACAAGGATCACAATCCATAAAACAGCGATCGCCGATGTCACAATTCCAATTGTAAAAATTACAGAATTCACAGGCGTTGTATGCTCCTGATTTTGTTCAATCGTCTTTTCCCGATTATTACTTTCTGGAATCGTAATTCCAAACACGTCTTTATTAAGTGGAACTTTAAATGATACATTTTCTGCATCTCTAAATTGTTCCCCCGTTGTGGTCGTCCCACTCATTTCAACAATCATATCAACTTGTAATACCGCATCGACTGATAATCCCATTTCTTTTTGGAAACGTTCTACTTCGCCACGATATTTTTGATAATCGATATTAATATCTTCTTCAATGGTCACATTATTCTTTCCGGCCACCTGATTTTTTTGTTCATCCGCAACAGTATAACGTTTTACCCATACTTGTTTTTGTTCTTCTGAATCACTAGATGTCTTATAAGATGCATGAATGGCAGCGTCAATTCGATACGTATACTCTAAATCAGCTTGATCTGTCGATTGATATTGATAACGCATCGTTGCAGGAATCGATTGAACCAAACGTGCAATATATAGTTTTCCCATCTCTTGTGGATTCGATTGAATATAAGTGTTTTGACTCAACTGAACCCTATAATTGACATTTTTATCGGTACGATAAACAAATAATGATTCATTTTCAATCGGATCAACTACTTTATATGATGTATAAAGTAAAATCGAAGAGATGATGGCAAATACAAGTGAAAAGACGATCGCAATCATTCGGCGGTCTCGTTCACTTTCACGCCACATCGTTATTAATTTTTTCATAATTGTCTCCTTTATTTCTTATTAAAAATTTCATATAACCAAACCGATGGATAACCCAAAAGCGGAACTGAATGGTGTATCACAGAATGAACTTGGGATGGTTTTACTTTATCGCTATCAACCACATTGTTATTATCCCCTTTGGTCACATACAAACGGTTCCCAAACTCATCTTCCGTAATACGATTAATACGGTGCATAATGGTTGCTGAACCATGTTCAAACTCAATAATCGTTCCAACTTTTAAATTATTCTTTTCTTTGTCACTAATTTTCTCAACAATCACAAGATCACCACGAGAAAATACCGGAACCATACTATTAGATAAAACCGCAATCGGTTTATACTTAAAGAACCCCGCAACAAATCCAACAAAAACGATGAATAAGAAAAATTGTGGAATTAAGTAAAGCGGTTTCTTCTTTTTTATTACTCTATTCGAAAGAGTCCGATCGGCCCGTTCATCAATATATGTGATATTGATGAAAATGACAATTGGTAGTAACATCTGAAACATTCCTGTTAAAAACCAATCTGTATCAGGGAAAATTGGAACCAACAGATAAAATAATTCAAATGAACTACGATAGATCATGGCGGGACGATATCCACAAGTGCTATCTAAATAAACCAATAAAATATTGGTAAAAATTAGTGGCAAAATCGTCGATGACACGTATTTAAACGCTGAAGTCGCTTGTCCCATTTCCGTAAAAAATGATTGGAAATTGAGATCTAATAAAACAAATAATACAACAATAATGGCATAAATCCAAAACCGTTTTTTGGTATGGGTTACCATTATAAACCGAACATATTCTTGCATTATAATTACCGGAATAAATTTCCATAGATTGCTTACAATCGCAAAAATGGAATGTGCGTAAGGACTATTTTTATAACCGATGATTAATCCTGAAGTAAAATAAATCATGAAATAAATCATCAAGGAAATAATAACAATTTGCTGTTTATCTTTTTTATTACGAGCTCTTATCTTCCCTGTTTTAAAAATAAAAATCGCATAGATTGTCAGTAAAAACCAACAAGCAGGTTTCAGAAAAGTGGTTCCCCAACCTTTGGCAAATACTTCCTGAAATGTAATATTAAATACCAGAAAAACGATAAGCAATAGATACATTCCAAGTTGTTTCCAGTCAACTTTATCCATTTTGTTTCCTCCCAACTCGTTTTCCTTTAAATAAAAAGAAGCAAATGCTTCTTCTTTTTAATAATGATTAAGCACTTGTATCTTGTGAATAATTAAGTGTAGCTGTCAATCTTTGTGTTGTTACTTCTGGTACTGTTGTATCGGTTGAAACCCATTCTACTTTTACTTGAACAGTATGTGTTCCAGTCGATGCTGCTAACTTATCACCTGCTGTTACTCCCGTTACAGTATATTTGATTCCGCTTGTCGCTGGAACATTCGGATTTAACGTAATTGAACTTAATACTGCCGGAATACTTCCTTGGTTGGCAATTGTAACATCGTAAATGATGTAATCCCCTGGTGATTTCAAATCAACACTAAATGTTGCGCTCGTTGCATCATGAGTTGGTTCAGCAAGTTCAGTTGCTGTTCCATTGGTTGCAGTTTTAGTAATTGATGTAATACCAATATTCCAAGTACTCGTTACATTGGCTGTTCCTCTAATTGTTAATTGCTGTGCTAATGCTGAATAACCAACAGCCATAAAAGCAAAGGCACATACTAAACCCGCAATTAAATAATTTCTTTTTTCCTTCATACTAATAATTCCTCTCCTAAATATCTTGTTCATAATTTACAGTTACAGAAACTGTTTTTGTTAAGACTGCTGGCATTCCTGTCGTATTATCCCAACTTACTTTTACGTGAACAGTATTCGTTTCCCCTGCTGCTAACGTTGTACCAGCTTGAACACCAGTTACGGTATAGGTAATTCCTGCAGATTCATCACTTGGTGTTACAATAATTGATGATACTTTCGCATCTAATGATCCCGTATTAGAAATAGTAATATCATATGTCATACTATCTCCTGGCGCTGTTAACCCAACATCAAAAGTAGCAGTTGTTGAAGTAAAGCTTGGCTCAGTTCGCTCTGTCGCATTTTGCTCTTTGGCACTTTGAACGATATTAGTAATTCCTACATTCCAAGTACTAGAAATCGTTCCTGATCCATTCACCTTTAACTCCTGTGATAACAATGCATAGCCAATTGCCATTATGAGGATGGCTATGACAAGTGCACCTATCACGACATTCTTATTCTCTGTCTTTACAAATGTGTTTTTCATCTTTTCCCTCCTACTCACATTGTATAATCTTATATATCCATATTCTCCTACAATATACATTTATATTATAAAACATTTTGTATCTTTTATCAAGATATTATTACAAAAGTTGCATTTTTTTATGGAAGTGGTTTTGAAATGGAAATCACTGGTCGCACACCATACCCATTTGTTCCAGCTATCTCTGGTGATTGTGTTCCTAGTTGCCCTGTATTACGGACAACCCAAATATTATTTTGATCATTACCAGATGAATTTGTAACAGTTGCCTTTGAACTAGTCCAGTAACCATCAAAACGTGATCCACCCACTTCTTCATTTGGACAACCGGAGAATTGACATAACCAAATACGGTCATATAACCATCCAAATTTACAACCTGTTAGATCACTAGACTTACAAGTATCACTCTCACTCGTTGTATTGGAATCAAAATAGAAAAAATCACTACCAACAGCAACTGGTGTATCAGAATTCCAACTAGTATTCTTGGTAACGGTTGCGATTTCATTGGCCTCAATTAATCGGGGATTTAATCCATAAACCCATGTATTGGTATCATTATCAAGAGCGTTTTTCACTTCCAACATCGTCGTATTATCACCACTCGAATTCCAAGCAACGATATCGGTTGTATTATGATCCAAAATCACATTTACATAATCAGCATTCGAATTATCATAAACGTACCATTTCATACAACCCCTAGTATTCCCAGTAGTACTATTACTATCATTATAATCAATACATTCCTTTCCAGTTTCTGGATTAAAATAAATGATCTCGCCAAGTTCAAAATTCATATGCTTCTTTTTCGCGGTCACCTGAAAATTCAAATTCATTGTTAAAACAGAATATCCAACTCCCATCACACATAAACATATAACCGCTCCATAAAGGAAAAATCGATTCTTATTTTTCTTTCTTATTTTTCTCATATTTTTCTCTGCTCCTTCTATTTATTCATAAAATGCATCCAACAAACTTGAATCATCACTCCCAAACCACGTTTGACTTGGTGATAATGGTCCGTCACCAGCAAGTGCTTGCACTGTTTTATATGACTGCAAAGTCCCAATTGGAACTTGAATCGTGTGAACCTGCAAGTCAGGATTTTCTCCGAAAATATTATTTTTTACTGTTGTAGGCACATTCCCCATAAACACAACTTGTGATAGTTTATTCTTACCAAAGGCTGATGAACCCAGAAAAATGGTATTAGAAGGAATTACTAGTTCCGTTAAAGTATTATTGTAAAATGCTTGATCTCTCACATATTTCACACTATTCGGTAATATGAGCGATGTTAATTTATTATTACGGAAGGCATATGCTTCAATATTTTCAATACCATCCGGCAGGACAACTGTTTGTAATCCTAGGGCATTAAAGGCATAACTACCAATTATTTTAACGCCATTTGGAACCACAACCCGATTCCGATTCCTTCCGGCATAGCTATTAATACTCTCTTTGTTCTCCGTTCCATCACTGTTCCGATTATAAATAAATGCTTCCGCATCTGGCATTTGATTGTCACGAAAAGCAGTGTTTCCAATACTCGTAACCCCATCAGGAATTACTATCTTCGATAACAAATTATAGATAAAAGCATTATAACCTATTTTCTTTAATGAATTAGGAAATTCAATTGTTGTAAGTTCATTATAAGAAAAGGCGTTATCCCCGATTGCTGTAATAGTATTAGGAATATTTACAGAGGTAAGGGATTGCATAGCAAAGCTACCGGCACCGATTTGGGTAATCGTATGTCCATCGATTTCACTTGGAATTGTCACATCTAAAATTTCACTATACCCATTGGTGTTCTCTTTTCCACATAAATATTTCGTAATAGTGTCGCCCACTTCATTCGTCTGAAAGCAATCCTTAAACGTCGTCACCAGTCCACTACTATCGATGTCCTTCTGTCGTACATTTACTTTAAGATTTAATGTTTTGGTCCCACTCGGTAACGTTGTCTCACTGCTTGGAATCTCTGCTCGAACAACAAATGTTTTCTCGTCGCCGGCAAATAGATCATCACCGATGCGAATTCCACTTACTTTAAATTGAATCCCTGTTGGCTCTTTGGTATTGGCCTCCACGATTCCCTCGATACTTTCGATCACCGCATCGATATTCCCGTTGTTTTTGAGTGTAACATTGTATTCGATATAATTACCAGGAGCTTCGACATTTACATCAAAGGTAGCTGTCAACTTATCAGTAACAACGCTTTCATTGGAAGTAGCTCCCTTACTCCCTTTTTCCTCAATGCTCGTAAACAAGATATCCCAGTTGGTCGAGATTGTTCCTGTTCCGCTAATTTTAAACGATGAAGAAAGAAGCGCATATCCTAGTGACATACTACAGATCAAACCAACAACAACGAAAAAAATGATCATAGTTTTTTTATTTTTGTTTAATTTCTTCACACTACATCTCCTATCATACTATCTTGATTTTATCACATCACCTTTGAATATTCAAGTAAAATGTTGTCATCAAAAAAGAATCTATGAAATTATCTCTTTTTCATAAATTCTTCACTTTACTATTGATTTTTTTGTTGAAATTCCAAAGAAAATTCTAGTAACTTCGTCCGACTAAGTTTCGTTGGATGTTTTGAAGTATCTTCTTTGATCACAATTTGAAAAGTACGTTCCTCGTGTGGTTGTAAAACTGCTCCTTTGCTAAGATTAGATACTTCAGCAACAATATCAAGAGGCTCTAGGGCATTGGTTTCAGCAATTCCTAAAATATCACTCAAAAGAACAACGACATTACCATTATTTTTAACAGTCACATCATAGATAGCTTTGGCTCTCGTCGATAACAATGTCGTCTCAATTCTCCCCGTAATACCATCAACAATCACCGGTGTCCCAACCGTTTCTGCATCCTTCATATTGTTCTCAGTTATTGAAGTGATTACAACATTAAATTTAGTACTAATATTAGCTGTCCCATGAATATCCATTCGCTGACTTAAGATTCCATATCCAATTCCAATACTACAAATTACTCCCACACAGACGATTAACGCAATCCTCCGTACTGTTTTTTTTCGTTTTTTGATCATTTTATTCCACTCCTATCTCTATTTATTCATAAAATGCATCCAATAAATTTGGATCATTACTTCCAAACCATATCTGACTTGACGAATAAGTTGTATCACCAACTTGTTTTTGGGCATTTCTATATTGTTCTTTTGTCCCAGTTGGAACTTTAATTGTCCTAGTTACTAAGTCCTGATTATATTGAAAAATATAGACCCCTAGATCAGCAGGAACAGTTCCTTTAAACTCTATATAATTTAATCGATTTCCTTGAAAAGCACTTTGTTGTAATGTAACTAACGAACGAGGAATTTCCACGCTCGTGAGATAATTATTTCTAAATGCACCTCGCTCAATTACATTAAGATTATCAGGCAATTCAATAGAGGAACATTTAGCATCACTAAAAGCTGCTATTCCTATTGTTGTCACCTGTTCTGGTATAATAACGTGATCACGTTTCATTCCAGCATAACTATTTAAACTTGTCTTATCTTCGGTTCCATCACTATTTCGATTATAAATAAATGCTTGACGTTCATCCATGCTATTAACACGAAAGGCCGAGTCCCCAAGTGCAGTTACACTACTAGGAATGACAATATTTGTAAGATTGTTTACTGCAAAAGCTTGTGCACCAATCGTTACTATTGTATTCGGTAATATCACAGATCTAAGTCCTTGATCAAAAAAGGCTTGCGATCCTATTTTCATAATTGTTTTGCCATCAATTTCACTTGGAATTGTCACATCTAAAATTTCACTATACCCATTGGTGTTCTCTT
>CAJTRV010000029.1 GCA_910578855.1 uncultured Bacilli bacterium | reverse complement strand
ATTCAAATTAATTTATCTTTTTATTTAGTGAGTACTTGACAGGTACTAGTATCATTCTATTCTTTTTTATTTGGTTGTTTCGATGAAACATGGTAAAATAGTAGTAGAAGGATAGGAAGTGGCGTATGGAATATGTTATCATTGGTATACTAATTATTATACTGGTTTTAGTTGTGATTTCGTTGATGAAAAATATCAATGAATCTAATATCACAGAACGGTTGGGAAAATTAGAAACAAGTGTAATTAAAGAACTAGGTGCCTTCAAAAATGATCTTAGTCGGACAATGCATGAGGATTTTAGCACGTTAAATGATAAAATGGAACAACGTTTAAATATGATCAATGATCGAGTGAATGAACGATTAGACGAAAATTTTGAAAAGACAAATAAAACGTTTACTAATGTTTTAGAACGATTGTCAAAGATCGATGCTGCTCAAGCTAAAATTGACCATTTATCACATGATATTGTCTCACTTCAAAGTGTTTTGACTGATAAAAAAACCCGTGGAATATTTGGTGAGGTGAATTTACACCATATAATGGCTAGTGTATTTGGAGAAAATCAACAAATATATCAATTACAATATGCATTTAACAATGGAACGATTGCAGATTGTGTTCTTTTTGCACCAGAACCCTTAGGGACGATTGCAATCGATTCTAAATTTCCGTTGGAGAATTATCGAACGATGGTAGATAAAAAAATTGGACAACTAGCGAGAGAGTCTGCTGAAAAATTATTCAAGGCTGATATGAAAAAACATATTGATGCGATTGCTAGCAAATATATAATTCCTGGAGTAACTAATGATCAGGCTATTTTATTTTTACCAGCGGAGGCAATCTTTGCTGAAGTAAATGCGTATCATTCTGATTTAATTGAATATGCTTATAAAAGAAAGGTATGGATTACTTCACCAACGACGTTGATTAGTACACTAACTACGATAGAGATGATTATTAAAAATATGGAACGAGATAAATATACCTCAGTTATTCATCAGGAATTAAAATTATTAGATCAAGATTTCCGACGATATAAGGAACGTTGGGATAAATTATCGCGTAGTATTGATACGGTCAATCGAGATGTGAAAGATATTCATACGACAACAGAGAAAATTACCAAACGTTTTCATTCAATTAATCAAGTAGAAATGGATCAGGTGGAAATACATGAATAAAAAATTAAATAATTTATTGATTGTGATTGCCATAATTGGTGGAATTATTTGTGGTATTAGTAGAATGATTGATCAAAATATTTATGGAGCTCTTATTTGTTTTGCAATCATTCCGGTAATGCTCGCTCCGTCTTTATTAAAGCAATTGTTCCATATCGAAGTGACGATGCAGATGGCAACAATCTATTTAATATTTGTCTTTTTTGCCCATTTTTTGGGTTCGATTTTAGATTTATATCATATGGTTCCAGGATATGATAAAATTATGCACTTTTTATCAGGAATGTTAAGTGCGTTTGTTGGTTTTATTATTTTAGTAAAGATGAAACAATATAAGAAAAGTAGTTTATGGTATCATATTATTTTCATTATCGCAATTACTTTGTCGATTGCATCGCTATGGGAATTCTATGAATTTATCTGTGATCATTTATTTGGAAAAGATGCTCAGAATGTATTAACAACTGGGGTGGATGATACCATGTTAGATATGATTATGGCATTCCTTGCTTCAATTATTGTAAGCATTGGATATTATATTGAAGTTGCTAAACACAAAGGAACAATTATAACAGGATTTATTAAAGAAGTAGGTGAAGAACATGCGAACAGACGAAGAATTAAGAGGAAATAACTCAGCCTTAGCGAAAATTCAACAACGTAAGGCCATGTTTGAACAGATGAAACGAGAAATTGAAGAACTAACTGGTCATCAAAGGGGACATAATGTTCCATTTGCCGATTTTGGTGGAAGTGTAACAATTGATGAAAATCAAGATTCCATTATATCAAGTAATTATGAACCCCCAACAGAGGGATATGGAAATAATAATAATAATGAGAAAAGCTTTACTAAGGCGACCGCTATTGGGCGTGCGATGTCAGAAAATAGGGAACAAGGATATGTTAGTGCGCTTATGTTAGGGGTTATTTCTTTTATCGTCGAAATTTTATTTTTAGCAATCATGTTTTGGTTATTAAAGTAAACACGTTAAAATGTGTTTTTTTTATGCAGGAATATTGAAATAAAGACCGTAAAATATTGTATGGAAAAGATAGAATTGAAATATATTTTACAAGAATTAGATGAGAATATTGTTTTAGATAATGAGCAAATCGCTATATTGGAAGAAATGGATCATAATATATTTATTATTGCTGGGGCAGGGAGCGGGAAAACAACGACAATGGTAGCAAAGATTAAATATTTGGTCGAATATAAACAGATAAAACCTTACGACATATTACTGATTGCATTTACAAAACAAGCTGTATTAGAACTAAGACATAAATTGTGGGATCAATTAGGAATTTATGTATCAATTGTTACATTTCATAAATTGGGACTAGAAATTATTAAACGTCAGAGTGGTGAACAAAAAATTATTACCGATGTAAAAACAGAGATCGATCGTTTGATAGCAGCTATCGTTCAAGTAGATTTACAGTTCTTTCGCCAACTAAAACAATATTTGGGGGTGCACTTTAATCACTCTTATGAGCAAATTTGTTTATTGCCGTCTTACATACAGTTTTTAAGTGATATTGTTACTGTTTTAGAGCAGAAACGAGTGAGACAAACAGAGATACGAATGAATCGGAAAAATATTGTTAATCGACGAAAAAATGCTTTGTTTATTGATTTATATATTTATCTAGAAATGGTTTATTATCATCATATGGCTCAACGAAAACAAATTGATTTTACGATGATGATTGATGAGGCAACGACTTGTTTGCAACAGAAAACGGTTGAAGTAGAATATCGTTATATTATGGTTGATGAATATCAGGATATCTCGAGGAACCGGTTGGCATTGCTCAAGGCACTAGAGCAACAAACAAAGGCTTATATAATTGCGGTTGGAGATGATTGGCAAGCAATTTATCATTTTTCTGGAAGCGATCATCGGTTATTTCGGCAATTTACCGAATACTTTTCCCTAGCTAAAGTTTTTTATCTATTACAAACTTATCGTAACAGTCAGGAATTAATTGATGTAGCCGGAGCGTTTGTAATGAAATCATCAGAACATCTCCCCAAGCAGTTGACATCGGGGAAGCATTGTTGTCAGCCTCTTCAATTGCTTTACTGTTTTCCATGTAACTGTATTAAAAGAATTCTTTGTTTATTGGATCATTTAAATAAGCAGGGTCCCAAAATCATTTATTTTTTAGGAAGATATCAACATGATATAAGGATACTACAATCAATAAAGGTACTAAGAATAAAAGGTGGAATAATAGAAAGTGATCAATTCCCTAATCTTACGATGTATTTTTTCACTGTTCATGCAGTTAAAGGATTGGGATGCGATGAAGTTATTATTTTAAATATGACGAATAAGCAATATGGTTTTCCTGCTAATGTATCAAAGAATAATATTCTAACTTTATTAGAAGATCAATCTTGGAGTCAAGAATTAGAAGAACGACGATTATTTTATGTTGCACTTACGAGGACAAAACATCGCGTATATATAATAGTACCATGGATAGGGAAGTCTTCCTATATTCGAGAAATAAAAAAAGAATCTATGAAGAAATTCTTTTAATTGTTTTTTTGGTATAAACTTTTCTTGTTATAACATTACTATGTTTTTTTAAAAACTCATTGTTTAAATAATCGTAGTAAGATCCGGGAGAAATAATTCCGTTGATTGCGACGATATTTTTTCCTAATCCACCAAGAATAGAATTGGCTACCATGACACAGTTGGTTTTTAGAACAAAAAATTTTTTGTTGCGTCCCTTTAAAATTTTCTTAAATTTTCCATTTGCCAGTTTATAGATATCACTACTCATATCGTGGTAATCCCCTGGTGGTAAGTATCCTTGTTCATATAGTTCAAGATCAGGGTGATAGTCAATAGTATTATCGCAGATTAAATGATTAATTCGAGTTCTGATTTCTTTTTTTTCCTCCTTAGACAAGGCGATGCCAAAGACAACGAGGTAACGATCTTTATGTTCTAAGATATAATTGATATAACTGTCACGGTCTGCAATACAGATGATTCCATCACCAATTGAGTCAAAAAAAGCGCGGGAATGCATATCGTAATTCCCATAAGAATATATTTTATTTTGGAAACAGACTTCGACATGACCAAACGAAGCCGAACCACTAGTAGCTAAATGGACAATTACTTCAAGATCAGGTTTTTGACTCGTTTTTGTAACTGTAAATGTTTCTTCTTGTTTAATTTCTAGTGTTTCATTGATGATTGAAATCAACTGTTTGGGAATAAACATGGCGAATAAAATTGGTAATTGAATTTGAATGTGCGATTTTATCATATTACTAAATCGGGTCGGAATTGTCTCAACTAAGAAATCACTCAGCTTGGTAAGACCTAAAAAAACAAAATAGATGCCAATAATAATTTGACCATAGACGATATTGTCCGTTGGTTTTAAAATTAACATAATAGCAAGAATAAAGGTAACAATATTATAAATTAATAATTTTAATCTTCCGGAAATTTTATTAATTTTATAGAGAAAATAGTTAAACAAGTGTAAAAAACTGTGTAATAGAATGTAAAGTCCGAAAAAGATAGTAACACTTGCTAAAATAAAGTCCGTATGATTCACCATAATCAAGGCGAAAAATAAATCGACGGCAATTTGAATAATACTTTCGATTAGTTTTTTCCGATTTTCCTTTCGAAAGATTAATTTAAGAAAATCATATAGGGCTGTTAAAACAATGATAAAGGCTAGTAAATAAATATTATATTTGAGGACGATATTGCCATGTGTAATTGTTAGAATACCAAGTGTAATACAAATGAGGGAAAACAAAAATAAGGAGGCACAATCAATTTTTTTTCGTAACATAAACTCACCCCTCTAACGACATTATTATACTATAGTTCAGGTAATAAAAATAGTGAAAATACCACGAATTTATGAAATTATAGTTGAATATCGTTTAAATTCTGATATAATTAAAACAGGGTAAAAGAATATGAGGAGGATATAATGAGGAATATAGATTTAATAATAGATAATAATCCAAAGACAGTTCAAGTAGAACGTTATTTTCAATTGCGTGGGAATTGTTATTTGATTTATAGTATGGATGGACCCGATATTGATGGGAATGTACGTATCAATGTTGTGAAAATCAAAGATCATCACGAGGTATTACCAATTGAAATGAACGATGAATGGGAAGAAGTAAAACAAACAATTGTTGGAATTGTCAATGACAATCGTGAATGTAGTAAACTTTCTATTAAAGATTTAGACATATCAGCTCTTCAAAATATAACAGTGACAGATGCTAAAGCCCTTCGCTTGCCAGCGGCTGTTATGCCATATTTGAGTGCGAATCAACCAGTGTTTAATAGCTTAGAGTTAACTGAAAAGGCCTTAGATGATAAGACAGAATCATTAAAAGAAATGAATGAAGATTTAACGAATTTAATGGATTCAGTTGGAAAAGAATTTGGTGCAACTGAGACTATTACTCAATACGAGCCCGAAAATAATTCTTCAGTAAATGTGGAAACTTCTACTCAAGATGATAAGATGGAAGCAACGATGGAAATTATTATGCCAACCAAACAGGCACTAGCTGATGAAAATGTTAAAGTGGCTGATTCAAAGTCAAAAGGTCATTTTAATCTTAAAAACTTATTCGGAAAGAAAAAAGAGAAGAAATCAGAAGATGAAGAAGTCGAGGTTGAAAAAAATACCGAGGTAACGCCAACAGTTGTAGAGACAGATACCCCTGATTTTAATGCTGTGGAAACTGAACTATCATCAATGGATCAACCAGTAGCAATTGAAAAAGAGTTTACGATTGGTGTGCCACCAATGGATCAGAAAAATATAGCAGAAGATATTCAATTGGATTATGCAGATTTGCACATTGATAATATTTCGAATAAACAAATAGAGTTCCAGGATCAAACACCAGTTAATACGTTCGAAGAAGAAATGGTGGAGAAACCTGCTTCAGCATTAGAACCGAATGGTTTTGAGTTCTTTGATACCATTCCATCACCAGTAATGCCAGAACCTATAGTTTTAGAAGAAAAACAACCAGAAACAGTTATTGATACAGATCGTTCTATCTTGCCAGAATTAGAAGTACTAGAATTGGAAGAAGATGTGTATTATAAAAATAAATATGAAGAGGAATTGCAGAAGACAGCCGCTTTGGAGAAAAAAGTTGCTGAACTTGAACAAACTATTCAAAATTATCAGACAAAGTTGTTAGAAATTAAAGATATAGTAGGATAACTGCTATATTTTTTTTGTATAAAAGTTATCATTTCGCATAGAATGAAATGAGGTGAATCTATGAAAAATGCGCTTCAATATTATTATGGACTCGTTACTACTGATATTCACCAAACCAATAAACAATATTCGTTTCGTATCGGAAAAAATAACTATGTTTTTTTGCCAACAGATCGAAATATTGAGGAACTAAAAGAAGTATACCAAATTAGTAAGTTATTAAATCAACAGGGTATCTACAGTCATGATATAGTTTTAAATAATAGTGGAGGAATGATTACATTTGTTAATCAAATGCCTTATATTTTATTACAAACTTATGTAAAAAATGATGATATTGTGATTTTAAGTGACCTCATTTATTTCCAAAATAAAACGAAAAAAATAAGTAGCCATCCGTTGTTGGTTCGCAATGATTGGTACGCCTTATGGACCAATAAAATTGATTACTTCGAATACCAGGTCAGTCAGTTATCAAAAAAATATCCTCGTATTCGCGAAAGTTTTAGTTATTTTGTAGGTCTAGCTGAAACTAGTATAAGTTTATTTCAAATGCTCGGGAAAAAAGATGCTAAAAATCTATCAATTGCCCATAAGCGTTTACATGCTCACGATACTTTATTTGATTTATATAATCCGCTAAATTTTATTTTAGATCTTCCATGCAGGGATGCGAGTGAGTACTTTAAATCCGCCTTTATTGATCAAGATGATGTGATTAATGAGATAATATATTACCTTAATTATAGTAATTTAACAGAATATGAAGCACAAATGTTTTTTATAAGATTACTATTTCCAACTTTTTATTTTGATCTATATGAGGATGTTATTACTGGAGAAGTAAAAGAAAAAGAACTCCTAAAAGTAGTCGTTCATGTCGAAAAATACGAATTTATGATAAAACAAGTCTATCAATATCTTCGAACAATTATTTATTTACCAGAAATAGAATGGCTTACAGAGTTGCCTCTGAATTATTCACATTAACTACTTCGATCACTTCGGGAACCTCATCTTTGATTGCCATCTCAATTCCTTCTTTTAATGTATAATCGAGCATCATACAATCAGCACATGCTCCCATCATTTGGATATATACGATCTTATTTTCGTATTTTACAAATTCAATATTTCCTCCGTCATTTATTAAAAATGGTCGCAGTTTATCGATAATTTCTATAATTTTTTCTTCATTTGTCTGCATAAATATCACCAACAGCTATTATACGCGCAATTTTATCATTCGTAAATAACTTTTTATTTTATAATAAGTATGTTATAATGAATAAAGAGGTGTAACTATGGCAGAATATAAGAAAGGGAGAGTCGTCAAGGGGACTGTAACCGGAATAGAACCTTATGGTGCATTTGTTTCCTTTGGTGAATTTTATAGTGGATTAATTCATATATCAGAAATATCCCATGGCTTTGTTAAGGATATTCATGACTTTCTTAATATTGGTGATGTAATTTATACCGAGATATTAGAAGTTGATGAAGAGGATTATCAATTGAAATTGAGTATAAAAAATATCGCATATAAAAATAGTCGGAAATATGCTGGAACCCATCGTCCAATTGTCGAAACAACCTCTGGATTTCAGACATTACGGAAGAAATTACCGCGTTGGATCGAAGAAAATTTAAAAAAACAAAAAAATAAAATAAATTCTGTTGACAAATAAAACGAAAGCTGGTAAAATTAAACACGTCCAAAGGTTTTGGGCGATTAGCTCAGTTGGTTAGAGCACCTGCCTTACAAGCAGGGGGTCATAGGTTCGAGTCCTATATCGCCCACCATTATTTTTTTGCCGAAATGGCTCAACTGGTAGAGCAACTGACTTGTAATCAGTAGGTTGCGGGTTCAAGTCCTGCTTTCGGCACCATGGGGGGATAGCGAAGTGGTTAAACGCGGCAGACTGTAAATCTGTTCCTTCGGGTTCCAAGGTTCGAATCCTTGTCCCCCCACCACTTTTATGTTGAGATTGCCTCGTAGCCAAGCGGTAAGGCACCACACTTTGACTGTGGCATGCGCTAGTTCGAATCTAGCCGAGGCAGCCACTTATGATTTATGTTCCGCTAGCTCAGTCGGTAGAGCATTTGACTTTTAATCAAAGGGTCTGGAGTTCGAATCTCCAGCGGGACACCATTTTATTTGCCTGAGTGGCGAAATAGGTAGACGCACAGGACTTAAAATCCTGCGAGGGTTAAACCTCATGCCGGTTCAAGTCCGGCCTTAGGCACCATATCGCGAAGTCCTGAACTTCATTGTTCAGTTTTAACTTTTTATAATCGAATAAAATGAAGAAAAGCCTGTAATCGCTGCGATTACGGGCTTTTTTTGATGGAAAGGAGGTTATGAAAAATGGCAATAATTAAAAAAATGACAAAAGTACCGTTTCCCCAGGAAATCAAAAAAATATTTAAAAAAACGTCAAGAAGTGTAAAGTAGGTATAGAAGTATATAAATTCCGATGTTATTGATATTAATTTTTTATACGGTTTATCAAATCTATAAACATTGATAATACGGTATAAAATTTATATATCTTATGATTTGGTGAGAGCTATGACATGGGAAGCTTTTTGGTCGAAAACCCCAAAAAATTTTATTTTTTTATAATTGATGAGTTAGTAGAATGGTATAATGGTGATAAATATAACATATGCTATACTATAAATTATGAAAAAAACAGTTAATTTTTTGGGAAAAGTATTGCGTGGCCTTAAAAAGTATGTTATAATCATACTCGTAGTGTTCATTACTACCAATAAACTGATATGAAGTTTTCTATGTTATTTTGGAGAAATACCCAAGTCTGGTTGAAGGGACCGGTCTTGAAAACCGGGAGGTCGGAAACGGCGCGGGGGTTCGAATCCCTCTTTCTCCGCCATTTATGTTCTTTACAATTTTATATTTATATCGCGGAGTGGAGCAGTCTGGTAGCTCGTCGGGCTCATAACCCGAAGGTCGTAAGTTCAAATCTTGCCTCCGCAACCAAATGGTCCCGTGGTGTAGCGGTTATCACGTCTGCCTGTCACGCAGAAGATCGCGAGTTCGATTCTCGTCGGGACCGCCATTTATGGTTTCATAGCTCAGTCGGTAGAGCAAAGGACTGAAAATCCTTGTGTCGCTGGTTCGATTCCAGCTGGAACCACCATGTAAGCTATTAAAAAAGTCAACAATTGACTTTTTAAGAATATAATGAATATAATCATACACGTAGTCAATGATCGTGCATTGATATGTATTAGCCAAGTTACATACATGTGCCCGTAGCTCAGCTGGATAGAGCGTTTGGCTACGAACCAAAAGGTCGGGGGTTCGAATCCCTTCGGGCACACCATTATTATCGGGAAATAGCACAACTTGGTAGTGCACTTGGTTTGGGACCAAGGGGTTGCAGGTTCAAATCCTGTTTTCCCGACCATTTAGATTATAAAGCCTTGAATTTCAAGGCTTTTATAATAATTGATTACTCATAGCCCTTAAAAAACACTTAATTTATTAAGTTTTTAGTAATTTCATAGATTTTGTTTTATTTGATTCAAGATGTCGATTGCCTTATCTTCATCATTTGGAATCATATGGGAATAAGTATTGAGTGTCATATTAATATCAGAATGACCTAAACGTTCCGAAATAACTATAATAGGTACATTCTTGGATAAAAGTAAGGATGCATGACTATGCCTAAAGTCGTGTATTCTTATTTTTTTGACATTTGCTAAAGCACAATACTTATCTTTTTTTCTACCAATTGTTGTGGGTGCAAGTGGATTTATTCCACCAAATATATACCAATTATCTTCAAAACCTACACATGATTGGTAGAATTTTTTCAGTTCTTTTAATTGTAAAACCAAATCCTTATCAATTTTCACTTTCCGAATAGATCTTAAAGTTTTAGGGGTATTTACAATATATTTTCCATCTTTCTTTTCTTTGGAAATAGTCTTATGAATATCTAAAGTATCATTTATGAAATCGTTCCAAGTAAGAGCCAAACATTCTCCTTGTCTTAATCCTGTGTAATAAAGTGTTTCAAAGAATGTTTTATAAACTTGATCCTCTACAACAGATATAAATTTTTGATATTCTTCATAAGTCCAAAAATCCACATTCTTTTTTAAATCCGTTTTTCGTTTGAAATTACCTGTCATACTTGCAATGTTTTGTTTCAATCCATAGAATTTCATTGCATAGTTTAATATTGTTACCATAGCACCGTGTAAACTACTGTTATATTTGTGTTTAAAGCCCTTTTCTTCAATTATACGTTGCCATTTGATATAAACACTATTGGTAATCTTATTTAACCTGTAATCTTTGAAATATGGAAGAATATAGTTATTAAACCTACTAACAACAGAACGGTAAGATTGTGGTTTTAATTTTAGGCTTATTTGCTCTTTATAGACTATCCACAGTTCGCTAAAGAGTAGATTCGATATTTCTGTTCTATCTGATAGTTTGAACTCTCTTTCAGCCTGTAAAGCCTCTTTTTTGGTATCAAACCATTTTCGTTCAAATTGTTTGTGATTCCCATACACATCTTCTGCATAAGTTCGAAATTTCCATTTCTTTGTTTGCTTATTTTGATATACTGGCATAATTTACTGCCGTATCATTCGCTATTACTTCTAAATACTGTTCTAACTTTGCCATTTTTGTGAGATACTCTAAATCAAGATTCAATTTTTCCACAATATATTGCATAGGAACAACAATTGTCTTTCCACTTGGAACTTCTTTTCCACAGTTATGAATCTCATCTATGATGGTATCTCGCATTTTAATAGCACTATCTCTACCACAATTCATAATCTTCATAATATCTTGAACATTAGCCCATGGCTTTGATAGGATGTTTAATAACTCGATACAGGACATTGTTCACCTCCTCTCTATATTGTCGAATTTGTCCGACAGTATCATTATAGAACGTAGTTATAATATTGTCAAGAAAATCCGCCACTTTTTATTGAAAAATATTTTTGGGTATGATATGATTGTTGTAGAAAGCCGATAAAAGAAGGTGTGAAATGGAGAAACTTGTAAAGATACATTCTAATATGGGTATGTTGGAATATGAAATGTATCAAGATATACCAAGAATAGAAGTAGGATCAGAAAATCCAATTTGTGGTAAAAATTATTCAGAGTTTAAAAAATATATAGAAAAGTATATAAAAGATGAAACTATTGCAGATTCTAAATTACAGGATGCAACAACAAATCGTTATGTTTATTATGTAGATGATTATCCCATTGGAGAAGTAGGGATTAGAACGAGTTTAAATCAGTTTTGGCAAACGAAAGGTAGTCAGATATTTTACAAAATTAGATTGTCTGAACGACAAAAAGGATATGGAATGAGAATGATGAAGTTGTTACTAGAAGAATGTAAAAAAATAGGTTTTGAACAAGTAAGAGTAAATTGTAATGATATGAATTATGGCTCTCAAAAGTTAATTCTAAATAATGGTGGAAAAGTTGATATAGAGAATTATAAAACCCATGAAGGTACAAGTAGTAGTTATATTATAAAAATATAGGTAGGATAGAAAAATATAGAGGTGGTATTATGGATGAAAATAATGTGCAATATGATTTAAAATTGATATTGTTAGGGGCTCGTGAGAAGAAAGGTTATTCTCAAAGAAAACTAGCTCGAATTATTGGTATCCACCATTCTACTTTAAATGATATAGAAAATGGAAAAATAAAAAAGATAGATGTAGAAGTATTGAGAAAAATTGCAGAAGAACTAGATTTAAGTTTAGAGTTACTACTGAAAGCAGCAGGATATAATCAAGTAGTGAATATGTTTAGAACACAAAATGACCCACTTGATAAAAAATCGACTAGGGATTTAAAAAATATGATAGAAAAGTATCAAGAATCACAACTCGATTTATTAGATGATTCTGCTCAAAAAAGAGATAATGTAGTGAAATGTCGTACAAAATTACATCATATGATGATGTTGTTAGAAAAATATGATTATTACCAAGAAATATATCCAACCGAGAAAATATTAGCAGATGTGAAACAACTTTATGATGCTTTGGAAATGAGTGCTGAAAAGTACGATTATAGTAAATTACCTAGAAAGGATTAGATGTCAATATGGAAAATCCAATTAGAAATGCAGTACGTTGTTTTCTGATAGAAAATGATAGAGTTGTTTGTATAGAACATAAAGTTAATTGTATAGGATATTATGATATACCAGGTGGAAAAATAGAAGATAATGAAACCAGTTATTCGTGAATTTGAAGAAGAAAGTGGACTTATTATTGAGAATCCAATTTCACGTGGGACAATGTATGTTAATTACCCTACAAGAAGTTTTATTTTTCATACTTATATAGCACATAATTATCGTGGTGAAATAAAACAGTTTGAAGAAAATAACACTTATTGGATGTCTATTCAAGATTTGATTAGAAAACCAAAACGTTTTATTAATACAATTATGTTAGAACCTAGTTTTTTAAGGGTGTTGTTAGACGAAGCAAAAACTTTTGTGTTACATGTTGATGTGGATGATGATGATAATATTTTGAATCTTGATTTTAAAGTACAAAGAAAGGAAGACTAAAATGGAATATTTAGGTTTATATGATTCAAACGGAAATTATACAGGAGAAAAGATTGAAAGAAGTAAGAAAACTGAAGTTCCTAATGGAAAATATTTTAGAATAGTTATTATTTTTATTCAAAATAGTAAAGGAGAATTTTTAATTCAAAAAGTTTCCAAAGAAAAAGGTAATGAATATGCTACAACTGGTGGTCATGTTCAAGATGGAATTTCTAGTATTGATACAGTAAAACAAGAAGTTCTAGAAGAATTAGGGGTGTCATTAGATAATAATGATCTAGTACTATTTGAAACAGAACAATACCCTTTGGCATTTCAAGATTGTTACTATGCTAAAAAAGACATTGATATTACCAATTTAAAAATACAAGCAGAGGAAGTAGATTCGGTAGAATGGATGACTATAGAAAATATAAAAGATTTAATTCAAATGGGGATTTTCAGAAAGGGTAATATTGGACCATTTTATGATTTAATTAATATATTAGAAAATAAACAAGGATTTGGATATCCTATATATAAAGCAACAAATTTAACTCAAAAAAAGAAATAGCACATAAAACTATTTCTTTTCTATTGTAACTGTATAACCATATTTTTTAGCAATTTTCATTAAGGTTTCAAATGTATATCTTCTAGTGCCTCTTTCATAACCTTGAATAGTCATTCCACTTAATCCAATATCATTTCCAAAGTCGGGCTGTTTTTTGCCAGTCCATTCTCTTAATATTTTCATAACTTCCTTTTCTTTATAATCATTAGCAACTATTTTCATACATCACGCTCCTTATTGACAAGCATACACTATGTATGTATAATTGTGATATAATCCATTCAATAAGTATGGAATATTAGAAGGAGAGATAGAGTGTATCAGAATATACCTTATAAAGGAACTAGAGATGAAATAAGTGGTAAAGACTTGGAGAAGGTAAAGTTAATCACATTAAAAGAAAAGGAATTTCGTAAAAATCGATATGTAGAAGAAATGGCTCATTATGCAATGTTATGGTTGAAGTATTTTAGAAATGAGAATACAAGTTATTATAATTTGGTAAATGCGGTTTTATGTGATGAATTTCATTACAGTAAAATGGAAATTTCTAAAATGGTGAATGAATCCATTTATGTCTTAAAGAATAAGTATAATATTGATGTAACTTCCTATGATCCATTGATACTATCTTCATGTGTCCCATTTTATCAAATTAAAGAAGATGTGAAGTGATTCACATTAAGCCAAAAAAGAAGTTAGGTTTGCTAACTTCTATATAAGGGTTTCAAAAGGGAAGATTCCCTTTGCACACCGTTATTGGCTTGCCAATATCGTAGTGTGTTACTATAAAATCAAAATTTAATAGTTTTATATTTTTTAAAGCATTTATTACTGTCAGTTAGATTTTGCTGATAAACTTTGAGTGTAAACTTATCTCTATATCCTGTTTTAAATGCCTTTTCTATCAAAATTTGTGTGGTTTTCGGATTTGTACATAAAAATAGATTTATTGGAACATTTACATTTTTAATTTCAAATATTTTTTCTTCCAATATAGCTATCAAGTTATCTGAATAGTAACGTCCTTTATCCTTACTTTTGCGTTGAATTAATATTGTAATATTATTTCTTATACCTAATGGAATTTGATCCATAGTAATAGGATATGTGTCGGCAACAATTAAATTATAACTATCCCTTTTTCTTTCCTTATTAACATATTCTGTTATCCTATACTCTAAATTTTTATTTGGATATGCTTCCTCATTCCGTATTATTTCAAAGAGATTATGCAAAATAATTTTGAATTGAATATAATAAGGTTTATTTTGTAAGTTTATTTTCCCATAACCCATTATTTTACTAGCAATATAATATATAAAGTACGGAATATCCCCATAAAATCGTGTAGGTAAAAATTCTTTTTCTTTATTTGATTTTTTGATTTGATGCATTATTACTATTAATATAAATGTGGAAGCTAGAAATTTTACGTTTTTAATTAAAAATGGTGACGGCTTATATTCAAAGATACCACTTATTGATATAGTATCCATAAATTTAAAATTAGATAAATTAAAGAATAAAAATAAAATTATTAATAATAATAAAGGTAAAAAAATTTTAACAAATAGATATTCATTTCTTTTTTCCTTCAAATTCATGTCCTCCTCCTAGCCATTTGCCCGTAATTCTCCATAGTTCATAAAAGTATAGCCATTCTATAGCCCACGGAATGATAGTGTTTGCTATTAACATATCTTTTCTCCATTCTCCTGGTAAAAACAAGCATATTTGTACGTATTCATTATTTATAGATTTAAATACTCTTTTATAACAATGCTTTGGATAATCATCTTTTGATTGTAAAATTTTCTGATTATAAAGATATACTTTTGGAAATCTGTCACTACTTTTCATTTTAATAGTTAAATCATATGTTTTAGAAAGTGGTGTTGGTTGAACTTTTTGAATCCAAATCAACTCGTTTTTATAGATACTACACTTTATTGGATTGAAAAATTTTTTTAATTGAAATAGTTGTTGTTGTAATGTTAATTGGTGCTTTATATAACATTTATTCTTCATAGAATGTATGATTTTTTATGGGAATTGTAGTTCTAGTTTGTGTTAAATTCCCATTTTTTGAATTATCTATAAATAAGTTATTGTTTTTAGATAATTCTTTCGATTCCTTTCCTTGATTTTCAAATACGGAGTTAACAATTGTATCACCAAAAGCTTTTTTTAAAATTAATACTTTATTTTCTAATGAATTGATTGTCAAAAAATTATTTACCATTAAATTTTGTTTTACTGTATTTATCCAGTTAAAAAAAGCCACTTTTCTATCAGGGTGTTGCACCCATTTATCGGCAAAATTTTCATTTTCATTTACTGGGTTTTTGATGACATAATTTTGATTATCATCTATTTCTATAAAATTTATATACTCATTACATAATTTTTCAATTAATTGTATAATGTTTTCCTCACCTGTGTATACCTGTGCTACTAAAGTAGTGATAATAATAGATATTGGTTTACTTTCATTATTTTCTCCAGAAAACATAATATCTCTATGTCTTTTTAATAACTGAATTGTTTTTTGTAAAGTTGTACGAGTTTTAAATTGTGGAACACTTTCTACACTACCATAAATTTCTAACATTCTTTTCATAATTTTTTCTTTTTCCAGCTTTTGCTTATTTTCAAACCATAATGCATATTTTTCGGGATCAGAAGTTTTGTAAGTATATTGCAATGTATTTTTGTCTTTGTGAGTTATTTTTAATTGTGTAGTATTTATAGTAGTCGGTGTAGATGGGAGAATATCCATGTGAAAATTTGTTTCATCAGAATATTCTAATGTCCAGCATCTCGTTCCTTCCTCTCGTTTCAATAATTTTGAATATCGAATGCTTTGCTTTAATGTATCACCAACAAGATGTTTTAATTTTTGTGCGTCATCATTAAAATCAAATACTTCACATACAGCATCTAAATCATAATCATCATGTTCGGATATTGGTTTAATAGTTGTTCCAAGTCTCATTGAACCTTGTGGAAAAACTCTAATATCATAATTTTCAATATTGTTAGATAAATATTCACCTAATGTTTCATAACTATTTGTAAATTTATCGTATAAAGATTTTGGAACATTAAGTTCTTCGCTGATTTTTTCATATATTTCATTTAATTGATTTTCTAATTCTTGTTTCATTTTAAACCTTCCTTCTTTTAGTAAAAAACAGCATTAAAATCATAGATTCTAATACTGCTAAATCTGTCTAGATTATAACACAGTTCGACAAAATATTCCATATATTTCCAACTAAAATTCTCTTTCCCAATCCTTTTCATGACAGAAATGCAATTTTTGATTGATTTTTTCCTCTTTTGAGGTGTCTTTGCAAATATCTTCTACATCCTGTCTATTATAGAAGCCATGATTGTAATAGTCGATTACTTCCTTTGTAATGATGTCCTTTTCTTTTTCAGCACCTAGATGTAAAATCTTACGAAACATAAATTTTAAAGTTTGGAGAATATGATGTAAGAGAGTATGCAAAGAATTGTTTTCTTGTTGTAATTTCTCATTTTGATGTTTTAGGTTATTTACTTCATATTGAATATTCTGTTTTTCCTTTTCTAAATCTTTATATTTTTTCGTATAACTATATAATTCATGATACAAAGCCATTGTTTTAGGTGTTTCTTCAATAACTACTTTTGCTTGTTTCATAAATTTTTCAATTTCATTAAAGGTATCCTTATCCATTTGAACTCTATTACCAATGATTTTATATTTTCGATTATTGATTTTAGTTGAAAGAGAATCATAGATACTTGTTAATCGGTATTCTTGTTGTTCTAATCTTCTATCTTGTTTTCTAGTCATCTTTTTCATTTCTTTCATAGAAAGATGTATATTATCACTATTTTTGATACCTCTTTGCAAATCAAAGCCATTTTTAATCATTCTATCGTGGTATTTGTCTTGTAATTCACTTAAATGGAGTTTATCTCTAATATACTGCTTCTTGCTAATGCTATATTTTTCTGTATTGGTTCTTTTATCCAATTTACGAATCAATGGTACAACGACACAATGAAGATGTGGTGTTTTCTCATCCATATGGATAGTGGCATGCAATACCTGTTCTTTGGTATATCCTAAATCTTGATAAACGAAATCCATGCAAGTATTTGCCCACTTGATAATTTCCTCTCTAGTCATATCTTTAAAAAAGGATTTATCACTTGTAAATAGTAATTCATCAGCAACAACACTTTTAGAATCATTTACCATATCACGAAATGATTTTTGTCTTTCTTTTCGTGTTGTTTTCATTTTCTCATCATGCTCTTTCTTATATTCTTTTGTGATTTCATAGAATTGTTTTACATACTTATTGTTACATGGAACTATATCAATATTGTCTTTGCTTAATTCCAATCGAATATTAGGATTACTTTTATATGCTTGTTTTTCACGTTTATTATGGCTACCAATTTGTGCTAAATCAGATAGTGTTTGAATTGGTTCACTTCTAAAAATCGCATAACTCATGGTTCAATCTCCCATAATTCAATATCTTGTGTTATCTTTCGTAAATTACTTTCTAATGCACTTTTAAAATAGCCATATTGGTTTGTAATGATTTCTCCATTTTCATCTAATCCTTTATTTAATTTCCATTTTTGAATAATATAGTTAACTGCCATAATTACTTCTCGATATTCATATTCTTCTAAAATTTCATTGATGAAGTTGTCATATTTATAAAGTTCTAAATCATCTTCTTTTAAATATTTCTTAACAATTAATTCCATTGTAATAGGATTAAAGTGTTTATCTACTTTATCTATTTGTTTTTTAGTATTTATTTCATTTGTATTTATTTGTAGGTCATCTTGGGTATTCGCATTACCCGTATGCGGATTATGGGTATGCGGTACTTGGATAGTTGGATATTCATAGATAGAATAGTTGTAACCAAATTGTCCTTTTTCATTTTGAGTACGTTCTCTTGTTAAATATCCATATTCTTCTAATTCATGAAGAGTAGAGCGGATTGCCCTAATGTTTTCTTTACTCACCTTACATAATCCATTCATAGAATAATCCCAATCATCAGGTAAACTTAGCATAAATGATAGTAGCCCTTTTGCTTTATAAGATATATTTTTATCACGTAAATGATAGTTACTCATAACCGTATAATTTTTATCTTTGTTAATTCTAAAAACTGACATGAACATTCCTCCTTTTCTAGCACTTATTCAGCACTTAAAATTTCTAAAATTAAGTGTTTCAAAAAGGAATGTTCCGTAATGAAACGGAAAAAATCCACGGTTTTATGTGGATTATGTAGTAATCAATTTCTTTCTAGTTCGTCCTGTTTTCCCGACCATTAAAAATTTGACTTGAATTTTCAAGCTGAAATACAGAAAATCGTTAGAATTATAGGTGTTCTAACGATTTTTTATTTTTGCCAAACAGTATGGAAAATGGATTATAAAATACAAGATTTGAGCAAATCAGTGGAATTGAAAAAAATAGTAACTACTTGTATTTTTCATAGAACTAAATATGAGTTTAGACAAGGTAGAATACTAAAAGTTCAAAATACTAACAATAGTTTTATAGAACTACATCGAGTTGATATTACTATCAAGGATAAAAAATATTATTAATTTATTTTAACGAAGAAAATTATTTCTAAAAATTTGACATAAATCGAGAGTGTAAAATAAAGTGTGTAAGTTAGTAATAAACTACACACTTTTATAGTGT
>CAJTRV010000028.1 GCA_910578855.1 uncultured Bacilli bacterium | reverse complement strand
TGAGCGATCGGTTACTGGTAAATACTTTAATCAAATTGTCAAAGTTTTAGATATGTGTGAAGGATAAAAAAATACAAGCATGAACTTGTATTTCTTTTTATTTAATCATTGATTGTGGCATTGTTGGTTCATCCCATACAACAATTGGACAAGCTTGTGCTCCAATTGCTGCAAACATACAACCAGCAGCAGCAAGCCATTTTAATGCTTTACTCATAATTTCATCCTCTCTTCATATTCTTTTATTTGGTAAATGCATTTAACCCATATTAAGTGTTTTTTGATAATTTAGATAATTATCATGTGGTAAGCCGAATAATTCATAGATAGTTGGTGAAATCATAAAACATTGTACAATGATAACCCAAAAGCATGAATTTCCGATAAATATATTTGGTAATATAAGACTAGACATTAGTAGTATAAATGCAACAAAGACAGAAATATATTTATAAGTTAATCTTCGTGTTGCATTAACAATTGGTCTTTTTTCTGTATCAGCGGGAGCATTTTTATAAACAAGTAATAAAGCAATTGCGCCCATGATACTCTTTATATATATAGGTAATATTAAATATTTGGCAATCACAGGCATAATCAAAAAGACCAAAGATGATGTCACGAGACATATCCAACTTTTTGTTGCATGTAAGCCAAATGATGGCATCCGTATTAAGTTATAAATTAGTAAGAAAACAAAATATTCATATAGCATCCCTAATAAATATGCTAAGAAAGTAATGAATAGTAATTTTGTAATCAGAATATAGATAGATTCTAATCCATACTGTATTACTTCTAATTGTTCATTTGTATATGCATTTTGTTTTTTAATAGCCCCCATTAAACAATGAATTACATATTTTTTCATCTCAAAGTACACTCGTCTCTCTATCTTCGCGTTTATCATATCAATAAAATTTTTCTAAAAATCAAATATTTGGATTAAAAGACTAAAATTGTGTTTAAATTAGTTAATATGATGTTGTGTTAGTGAAAAAATATATATTTCGTGTCTAAAAAGTTGTAATTAAGACCAAAATTGCATATAGAGTTTATTCTTAAGTATAATTGAAACTGTCCACAGCAGAGAAATTACACATCATGTAAATGTAAGTAGTAATCAGTCGTTCGTTTTAAGTTGTAAATGTGTAATTAGTGGGAATAAAAGAATGCGCTGGCTAGAAGGGAGATTTATGTTATGAGAGGAAAAGTAAAATGGTTCAATAACGAAAAAGGTTTCGGCTTTATTGAATACAATGACAATGAAGATATTTTCGTACATTATTCAGCGATTTTATCTGAAGGTTATAAGACTCTTGTAGAAGGACAATATGTAGAATTTGAACTTGTTCGTACTGACAAAGGACTACAGGCAAAAAATGTTGTCGAGATTAAAACTGCACTTGTATAGCAGTTTTTTTGTTTGTCGAAATGTCCCATGATTTCACATTTTTATTTGCTATCTTTTTCCAGTATTTTGTGTTATAATCAAAGTGTAGAAAGGATTGTGATGGAAATGAAGTTTAATATTCGTGGGAATAAAGTTGAAGTAACCGATGCCATCAAGAATTATATTGAGACAAAGATAGGAAAGCTTGACAAATATTTTGGAAATCCTGAAGAGCTTACTGCGACTGTTGTAATCCGTGTTAGAGGAACTGAGCAAATTGTCGAAGCAACAATTCCAGCTAAAGGTTTTATCTTAAGAGCGGAGGAAAGTCATAAGGATTTGTATGCAGCGATTGATTTAGTAAGTGAAAAATTAGAAAGACAAATTAGAAAAAATAAAACGAGAATTCGTAAACATAATAAACGTAAAGAAAATATGACAGAGTTTATCATTGATTTTGAGGTTACGCCAGAAGAAGATGAGGAGCGAACGATTGTCAAACGTAAACAAATTGAAATGAAACCAATGAGTGAAGAAGAAGCTGTTTTGCAAATGAATTTATTAGGACATGAGTTCTTTGTATTTACTGAAGTAGAAACCGGGGTAACTTGTGTACTTTATAGGCGAAAAGACAATAATTATGGTTTGATTGAGACTAACTAAAGAGCGTATCTGCTCTTTTTCTTTTCGTGGCACTATGTTGAATTAATATAAAGTTTTTGTTTTGTTTGTTTCTTTGCTATATGAAGGACATTTTTTAAACAATTTATAATAATATTTTTAGTAGAAAGGTTAAAAAGATTTCTTTTTTTTGTTTTCACGCAATTTTCCATGAATTTTGCTATGATTTTAGATTAATATTTGATAGAATATAAGATGAACTAGAAAGGATTGATATCATGAACTTTTTAAAAAAAGTGTTTGATCATGAATATAAAGAGTTAGAAAAATTTAAAGCTCTTGCGAAACAAGTTGTAGCTTTAGATGAGCAAATGGCAACGTTATCTGATGCGCAATTAAAAGAGAAAACAGCGGAATTCCAAGCACGAATTGCTGGAGGAGAGACACTGGAAGAACTTAAAATTGAGGCCTTTGCCGTTGCTCGAGAGGCCGCTTATCGTGTGATTGGGGAAAAACCATATTTTGTCCAAATTGTCGGAGGGTTTGCTATTCACTATGGAAATATTGCTGAGATGAAAACAGGAGAAGGAAAAACTTTGACGGAAACGATGCCAGCTTATTTAAATGCATTAGATGGAAAAGGTGTTCACATTATAACAGTTAATGAATATCTAGCCAGTCGTGATGCTGAATGGATGGGGAATATCTATCGGTTTTTAGGATTAACGGTTGGTGTAAATAATCATGATATGACTCCTAGTGAGAAAAAGGAAGCTTATGGTAGTGATGTTATGTATTCAACGAATAATGAGATTGGATTTGACTATCTTCGTGATAACATGGTTGTCAAAGCTGAAGATCGTGTTCAGCGGCCACTTAACTTTGCAATTGTCGATGAAGTAGATTCAGTTTTAATTGATGAAGCGAGAACTCCATTAATTATTTCGGGAGGTTTTCAACAATCCGCTAATTTGTACCAGCAAACGGATCGATTTGTCAAAGGTTTAAAAGAAAATGATGGGTATATCTATGATGAAAAAACAAAATCTGTAGGATTAGATGCTAAGGGTATTGCAGAAGCAGAAAAAACCTTTGGATTAGAGAATTTATATGATATTAAAAATACAACTTTAGTACATTATCTGAATCAAGCATTGCGAGCTAATTATACGATGAAATTAGATTTTGATTATGTTGTTCAAGATGATAAGATCGTTATTGTTGATCCTTTTACCGGACGATTAATGCAAGGAAGAAGTTATTCTGATGGTTTACATCAAGCAATTGAGGCTAAAGAAGGGGTAACGATTAATGAAGAAACCAAAACACTTGCGACCATTACGTTTCAAAATCTATTTAGAATGTATGCTAAATTGGCGGGAATGACTGGAACGGCTAAAACCGAGGAAGAAGAGTTTAGGGATATTTATAATATGTATGTTATTTGTATTCCAACGAATCAGCCAGTCATTCGGGAAGATTTTGGTGATTTGATTTTTGCAACTCAAAAAGGGAAATTTAATGCGATTGTCAACGAAATTAAAGAACGTCACAAAAAAGGGCAGCCAGTTTTAGTTGGAACCATTGGTGTAGAAACGAGTGAACTGATTAGTTCTATGCTAAAGAAGGCTAAAGTTCCTCATGAAGTATTGAATGCTAAGAATCATGCGCGGGAAGCTGAGATTATTAGAAATGCTGGTTGTAAAGGAGCCGTTACGATTGCAACGAATATGGCTGGACGAGGAACGGATATTAAATTGGGTGATGGAGTTCGTGAATTGGGTGGCTTATGTGTTATTGGTACTGAGCGACATGAATCACGCCGAATTGATAATCAATTAAGAGGACGGGCAGGTCGTCAAGGTGATCCTGGTTTTTCACAATTCTGTGTTTCATTTGAGGATGATTTAATGGTCCGTTTTGGGACAGATCGTGCTAAGACGTTACTAGCAAGAGTTGGATTTGACGATGATGCTTCAATTCGAAATAAGATGTTATCAAATTCAATTGAATCTGCTCAAAAACGTGTCGAGGGAAATAACTTTGATATTCGTAAAACATTACTACAATATGATGATGTAATTAATAAACAACGAGAAATTATTTATGATAAACGAAATCAGATATTGGATAGTGAATCAATTCATGATACGATTTTAAATACATTTCAAGATACGATTGCTGATTTAGTGGAAGAGCATATTGCTCCTGAGGGGTATTTAACTGAAAAGGATTTTAGTGAGATTGCTGAATTCATGAATGAAACTTTGTTACAACAAAAAATTGACGGGCAAGCATTACAAGGAATGAATAACGATGAAGTGATTGCTTATTTATTTGAGAAATTAACGGATGAATATGAAGCTAAAATTAAAGAAATTCCTAATGAATTAAAAGATGAATTTGAAAAAACTATTGCTTTACGTGTGATTGATACACACTGGATGGAACATATCAATACAATGTCACATTTAAGAGAAGGAATCGGTTTACGTGGTTATGCTCAAGAAGACCCACTACGAGCATATACTCTGGAAGGCTATGAATTGTTTGATCACTTATTATATACGGTTGATCGAGAAATTACGATTTATTTGATGAAAGCTGAGGTTCGCCAAAATATTGAGCGAAAACAAGTTGCCAAAGGGGTTGCCAATCAAGATGATAACAAAATAAAGAAAGCTCCAAAGAAGAATAAGAATAAAATTGGTCGTAATCAACTTTGCACTTGCGGTTCGGGAAAGAAATATAAACAATGTTGTGGAAAGTAAGATAAATAAAGGATTTGCAAGAGTTTTGCAAAGTTAAAAAATGTTAACAAATTCATATTTATTTGCAAATAATTTAAAAAGTATGGCTTTATGCCTTTAAAATAAAGGATGTAAACAGGAAAAATATGTGAACATCCTTTTAAAATTCAAGAAAGTGAGGTAATATCTATTGAAAAAAGATGAAGTAACAGCAGAAATAATTGTAAAAGAAAATAAAGTAGGAATTTTAAGAGTAGGTAATGTAAATTATATTTCATTAACAGATTTGGCTAAGTATCAAAATTCTAGTGATCCATCTTTTACAGTAAAGAATTGGTTAAGAAGAATTACAACTATTGATAATATCGGTTTATGGGAAAAAATTCACAATCCTGATTTTAATTTGGTCGAATTCGACCAAATTAAAACTGAGTATGGTAGAAATTCTTTTGCAATGTCTCCTAATGGATTAAAAGAACCAATGCAATAGGTATTATCTCCAAGGGCGGAAGGTATAGCATTGGAACTTTTGCTCATCCAGACATTGCCTTTGAATTTGCTAGTTGGTTATCTCCAGAGTTTAAATTATATTTAATCTCTTAGGGTTTAATTTCCCGAGGTAGTTCATTAAATATCGATAATACTATTAGCATCATAAATAAGAATGAGAAATATTCTGGAGCAGATTTGCTTAGATATTCATATAAAATTATTCATGAAGAACTAAATATGAAGAATTGTAGATCTTATGATTTAAGTAGAAGTTATGCTAGAAAGGGTTTAAGAAGTGGTGTAGAAATTAGAGATGTTGCTGACATTTTGAGCCATAGTAAGATAGAAGCAACAGGGAATTATTATATAACCACAACTGAAGAAATGGCTAAATCGGATGTTATAGATGAAATTATTAAACATGAATGAAAATTAGTCTTATGTAGTTGACCAAAACTACCGATAACGGTATAATAATACATAGAGGTGAAGCGTTATGCAATTTATGACTACGAAAGAGGCTGTTAAAAAATGGAATATCAGTGAAAGAAGAATAAGACAATTATTACAGGATGGTAGAATTGAAGGGGCTGTTAAAAATGGGAACAGCTGGAATATTCCTGTTGATGCAATAAAACCAGTAGATAAAAGGGTTATTAAACAAGATTCTATAGAATTTGTTATTGATTTAGAGGATAGGTATTTTAATGAAGTCGATCAATTAAAGAGGGAATTAGATAGTAAAAGGCCGATACCAAAAGAAACTTTAAGATCATTAGAAGATTCTATTAATCTTGAATGGACATATAACAGTAATGGTATTGAGGGAAATACTCTAACACTTAGAGAAACTCAAGTGGTTTTAGAAGGAATCACAGTTGGTGGGAAATCAATAAAGGAACATTTAGAAGCTATAAATCATGAAAAAGCAATATTATATTTAAATGATTTAGTGAAAGAAAAAAATCCAATAACTGAATGGAATATTAAAAGTATTCATCAATTAATATTAAAAGATATTGACAGCGAAAATGCAGGAAGATATAGAAGAGAAAATGTTACTATAAAAGGTGCTACTCATATTCCTCCAGATTATATGAAGGTTCCAGAATTAATGGAAATATTAGTGTTAAATTATAAAAATTGGAATGATTTTCATCCGATTATTCAAGCGGCTTTATTACATGGTGAATTAGTTAAAATTCATCCATTCGTAGATGGAAATGGTAGAACTTCAAGATTACTTATGAATCTGGATTTAATGAATCGCGGATACAATCCTGTAGTAATAAAGAAAGAGAATAGATTAGAATATTATGAAGCATTAGATATAGCACATACAACTGGTAATTATACAGATTTTGTTAAATTAATAATTAAGCTGGAAATAGAAATGTTAAAGAAATATTTACAATTATTATAGGTGGAATTTTTAATGGGGAAAAAATAAGATATTAAAAGATAATAAGAAAATGAAAGAATTAGAATTATTACAAAAACAAGTCAATGATGATGACAAATTATTAATTGATTAAAATAGAAGAGTGTTAACAGATAATGTTAATGCTCTTTTGTTTTATATAGAAAAGAAAAGGACAATAGTCCAATTCTATTGTCTGGAATTAAAAAGGATCCAATAAAGTAATTAGAAATCCATTGGATCAATCGGGATAAAATGACCATCACAATTTGTACATTCAAATTGTGGTAAATTTTGATTTCCAGCAATTTCGTATATATATTTGAAATGCTTTGCTATCCGGATAGGGAGTTTTGTTTCAGTATTACATTTGTTGCATTTATAATTTATATATTTTTTAGCAGGTGTCTGAGAGTTATCCTGGCATAATTTATAAAAATCGACACCAAGTACCATTGATATCCTCCATATAGCCCCTAAGGAAAATGTTTGATGATAGGCAGATTCGATTCCACTAATAAAGGATAATGAGTAATTAATTTCTTCCGCTAATTTTTCTTGTGTCCAACCCTTTAATTTTCGGTATTTCTTTACATTTTTTCCAATCAACTCATAAACATAGTTTTCATCTTCCTTTTTAAATTCCATAATAATTCACCCCATTTTAATCATGATATTTGCTTAATTTATTATCGACAATTGATTCTTTATTTTTAGAATTAACAAAATTTTCTTTTTTATAAATATATTATCTTACAAAAACAGTGCAATTTTTACCCAATATTAGTGAATAAATGTTTTAAAAGTTGCACTATATTTGTAACTTTTTGTAAAAATATGCTATAATGAAAAAGAATAGGATTAGTTAGGGATAAGGTTTATAAATAATTATATTTGAAGCAAGAAGTATTGTGGAATTAATTTTTAATAAGTGGGTGATGAGTATAACTATGGTAGATAATAATTAAATTATTTTTTAAGTAAAAACTTATCTTTATAATTCGCTATTCGTATAAACTATATAAGAAAGAGGTAAAAAAATGGGATTTATTAAAGCGTTTACAGGTGCTTTTAGTGGTACATTCGCAGATCAGTGGCAAGACTTCTATATGCCAAGGCAAGATGTGCCTGCGACTGCGGCTTTATTTCAAGCTGTACCGAAAGGTCAGAATGCAGGACGAGGAGAAAATACAAAGGGAAGCGAAAATATTATCAGTAATGGTAGTAAAATTGTAGTGCCAGAAGGTACGGCATTAATTACGATCCAAGATGGTGCGATTACTGGTATGATTGCTGAACCAGGAGGATTTATTTTTAGATCAGATGATCCTAATTCGCAGTCTATGTTTGCTGGAGATGGTATCATTGGTCAAACGTTAAAGCAAACTTGGGAAAAAGTTAAATTTGGTGGGCAGCCAGGATCACAGCAATTGGCATTTTATATTAATCTAAAAGAAATACCGAATAATAGATTTGGTACCCAATCCGAAATATACTGGGATGATGCTTATTTCGGTACTCAAGTAGGGGCAGTAACGAGAGGAACATATACCCTAAAGATATCAAACCCACTATTATTTGTGAAGAATTTTGTACCTACAAAATATTTACAACCTAATGCACCAGTTTTCGATTTTGCAGATATGGATAATGATGCGGGTACACAATTATTCAATGAAGTAGTTGGAACGTTATCAGCTGCATTTTCAAATTATACAAATGATCCTAGTAAAGGAAATCGTATTTCAAGAATTCAAGGTGATCAAATCGGATTTGCCCAAGCAATGTCTCAGGCTGTTGAAGAAGCCTATCAGTGGAAGACAACGCGCGGACTTGAAATTGTAAAAACTGCTATATTAGCGATTGAATATGACGAAGACACCAAAGAATTAATGAAAGATGTAAAAAAAGCTGATGCTTTATCAGGAGCGCGTGGTAACGCCTTTATGCAACAAGCAGCAGCGAGAGGAATACAAGCTGCTGGTGAAAATGGCGGTGGAGCTGGTATGGCATTTATGGGAATGGGAATGAATGCCGCTAGTGGGATGATGGGAGGAATGCAGCATCAACCTACAGCATCTACTTATCAACCATCATTTGGGCAACCACAAACTCCTCCTGTAGAACCAACTCCTGCAACAGCAAGTGCAACTCCAACACCAGATTTAACAACTAAATTATTAGAAATGAAAAAACTTCTTGATGCTGGGGCTATTTCGCAAGAAGAATATGATAAAGTCAAAGCCCAAGTACTAGGAATATAAAATATGCAAGAGAATTATAATAATGATTTTTCTTCTAATATGGATCAAAATGTTCAATCTGATGTGACCACAATTATTCAAACTGATATGGCAGCAAAAGATGGACAAAATAAATGTCCAAAATGTGGGGCTACGGATATAGAAGTAAATGTAGATACGGGACATTTAAGATGTAATTTTTGTCGCTATGAATTTGAATTTGAAAAAGTAGTGGAATTAGAATCTGATATTAGTAAATTGCAAGGACAAGTGATGGGGTCAGGTACTCAAGATATTGTTGCAGATACGAATGATGTTTTAACGTTTAAGTGTAGTAGCTGTGGTTCGGAAGTTGTTATAGATACTTCTGAAGCTCTCCAAGCGAGATGTCACTGGTGTAGAAATACATTATCAGTAAATCAGCAAATTCCAAATGGTAGTGTACCTGATCTTGTACTGCCATTTACAGTAAAAAAAGAAGATGCTAAGGTACAAATTGAAAAATTTGTGGGAAAAAGAAAGTTTTTTGCTCATCCAAAATTTAAAGAGGAATTTACTACAAATAATATCATGGGTGTTTATTTTCCATATATGATTGTTGATATCAATGCTCATTCTAATTTAATAGGTAAGGGTGAGCATACTGCAAGAAAATATACGGAGAAAGATGGGGATAGGCAGATAACATACTATGATGCTGACTTATTTGATGTAGAAAGAGAATTTGATATCTTAATCGAAGGATTAACAATTGAATCTAGTTTTGATAAATTGAATAAAAGCGGATCTGATAAAACGAACAATGTTATTAATGCAATTATGCCATTTGATATTGAAAATGCTGTTAAATGGAATGCAAACTATTTAAAAAGTTATACTTCAGAAAAAAGAGATACGAATGTTGAACAAATCAAACCATTCGTAGAGATGCAAGCGAAGGATGTTGCTAGATTTGCAGCCAATGAATCATTGCGGGAATATGATAGAGGAGTAGCTTGGTCAAGTGAGCAACTATCCATAAAAGGCCAACAATGGATGTCGGCCTATTTACCAGTATGGTTATATAGTTATCAACAAAATAAGGGAGATAAAAAATTATTGCACTATGTTGCGGTGAATGGACGAACAAAAGAAACAATGGGAAGCGTTCCGATCCATATGCCGAAACTATTTGGAGTATCATGTCTCGTAGAATTACTTGGGATATTTGCAATGCTATTTATAGATTTTGATTATAACTGGTTATTTCTATTTGTTGGAATAATTTATTTCTTTCTGATGTTTAGTAAATATCGTAATCAAGGAGCACGACATAGACATGAACTAGAAACAAAGAAAAAAATTGAAAATCTTAGAAAAGTTGATAAATATATTACCCAAAGACAAAGACTTAGAAATTCGAAAATGTCTGGGGCAAACAATAAATGTATTCATAATTAGGGGTTTGATACTATGATGCTAAATCAATTGGCAAACCAAAATTTAGTAATTAATCTATTATAGATAAAGGAGGAAATTAATTTATGAATTGTTCTAATTGTGGAACCTTCAATAATGATGGTTCTAAATTCTGTATAAATTGTGGTCAAAGTTTAGTTAATGATCAAACAAAAATTGACCCACAATTAAATAAAAACGAAAATAATTTTCAGTCAGGTAACACTACGATACAATCTATAGATCATAATGTAGCCACTACCAAATTGTTATTGGTGAGTTATTTCTTTACTATTTTGGCGGTTATCTTAAAACCGTCTACAGTATATAAGGAAGAATTAAATAAATTTAATGAGTTGAAAAATTCGATAATTTTATCATCAGTGATATCTGGAATTGTAACATTGGTTAATTTAATAACAACGATGTTAACAGTTGTTAGAGTTAGAAGTCTTTCTTGGTCATCAGGAGGATATGCAACGACTTGGCAGTGGGAAAACTTAAAACAATTAAATTATATTCAATTAATTGGTAAAAACTTTTTAATTTATTTAGGTATTATTGCCTTAATTGCTGTTGTATATTATATCGCTGGTTTGATTATTAAAAAACAAACAAATTTTTCAAGGATGTTGGGTATATCTGCTTTGGCTGTTGTACCAATGTTGATTTGTATATCATTTTTATCACCAGTGTTATCAATGATTTCAGCTCAGCTTACGATGCCAATAATTCTTATAGGAATCGTATATACTATCATAATTTTATATGAAGGAATGAATCGTGAAGTACCATTGGAGGGAAATGTTAGATATTATTTCAATTTAGTATGCCTTTCAATTTTAATTGTTGCAGGTTATTATTTAATGTTAAAATTAATGATGAGTTCAATATCCGGGGCATTTGAAAATGTTATGGATTTATTAGGATAATTTTGAGGTGTTATAATGAAAGATAATAAAGTGTTAAGTAGCAAAAATAGTAAAAATATAATTTTAATTATCATGTTACTTGTAGTATTGATAGGAATAGGGACTTTTTTAATCACAAAGTTTTCTGGGAAACGTAATGTTGCCACTGACTTAAGTGATATATATGATCCGAATAAGCCGATTATTGTAAAAGATAATGGTAAATATGGATATATCACATCTAAGGGAAAAACCATGATAAAAGTCCAATATGATAATGCAAGTGATTTTCATGGTGAGTATGCAATGGTTAGGGTTGGAAATTCATATCAAATAATTGATAAAGAAGGTAATGTGAAGATTTCAGTTAAGGAAAAATCGAAATATTATGAAGATTATAATATATGGGTTATAGATGAGGTATTATATGATTCAAAATTGAATCAAGTATTACCAGATGGTTATAAAGTAAAGTATGAAAATTATGGATATTTATCATATTATTATGAAAGTGATAAGAAGAAAGAATCGGGGATTGTTACACACAAGGGTAAGAAGATATTTATAACAGCTACTCCTGTTTTTAATTTTGATATTTCGGAAAATGAATATAATGAAGAAGAGTTGTATGCCACAGTATCTTATCTTGCAGATGATTATAGTCCAGAAGAAATGAGCGTAGTGTCTTTAAAAACAGGAGATGTTCTCTTTACTGCTCCTAAAGACTACTATATAATAGAAGAATATAATGGAATTTTTGTCTGTTATCCGGAAGATGACGAAATTGATAAAAGTGAATATTTGTATTTTAGAAATAATAAATTAGTATTTCGAACAACTGAAAAAGTGTATGATATAGAAGTATATGATTATCAAAATCAAATATTGGAAATCGAATATGGCAGCGATTATGAATCATTAGGGAAGAAGCAAGAGTACTATTATTATGATGTAAAAAATAAAAAAATGTTAGAAGAAGAACCTGATACTTCTATTACAATAGATGATTTCAAAGATATTTTGAGTGAACAAACTTATGGTTTCAAAGAATACTCAAGTTCCGGAAAATATGGATTAATGTCCGGAGAAAAAATAATTGTTCCATGTGAATATGATGGGGTGGAACATTTAAATAAGAATGTATTTTCTTTTATGAAGTCAGAGGGAAAGGAATTGGTTTTCCTAGAAAAAAATGATAAAACATTATTATATAATTTGAAAGATACTAAAACGATAGTAACTTTTGCTTCTAAAGCTGTATCTGATTATAAAAATAGTACATTTTTAAGTGCTGAGTTACGTGAAAAAGATAGTTATAAAGTAACAGGATATATGGTTTATAATTTGTTATCGGGTAAATCAATGACGTTTGAAAAGGCTGATGATGTGACAGTTGGATCAAATTATATTATCGTAGAGAAGGATCATAAACATACTTATTATAATACTGACCTTAAACAAATATATGAGGTAACTGTATCTTAATGTTTTAATTAAACAGGCAGTATAATGATGGCATTCTTGGATCAATGTAAAATAGATTCAAAAATTGAGATAGTCTTAAAGACGGGAAGGAGAAAAAATGTTTTGTTCAAACTGCGGAAAAAAATTAGACGGTAATGAATATTTTTGTTCTAATTGTGGTGAAAAAAGATTAAAAGCACCTGAACAAATAAGTGTATCTAATACAAGCATTTCTCCACAACAAGTAGATACTATAATGTCAGAAATGATGTTACAAAAAAGTCAAACTTTTGTCAAAATAATTTATTCCAAAATAAAGGAATTCTTTATTAATTATAAAAAGCAATGCTTCATTAGTATAGGTGGGATAGCATTGTTCATGATTGGCATCGTTTTGTTTCATCATTTTTATGGATTTAATAAATTAAGTTGGGACGAAGCATATTCTGATTTTGAGTTGGAATATGTTTCACCTACTAATGTTAAATTAGGAGTTAATTTTACAAAAGAAAACGGAATAAATGATATAAAATATGATGTTACTTGTGGAAAAATGAAAAACAACGGGTTAGAGATTAATTGGGATTTAACCGAAGCAACAGGAAAATGTAAGATTACAGCAGCTTATAAATTACGAAAAATTCGGAAAGAATTTACAATTATTAATTTCAATACAAGTGAAAAAGAACTATCTTTAAATTCTGAAATTGATTATAATTCAGATGAAGATTTAGATTTTGATGGTTTAACAAATAAACAGGAACAGAAATATAAAACAAATCCGGTTTTATCTGATACTGATATGGATGGGCTTGATGATTATTATGAAATTTTCACTAGTAAAACAGACCCGACCAAAAAGGATTCTGATGACGATGGTTTAAATGATTATGATGAATTAAAATTAAATTTAAATCCATTAAAATCTGATTCAAAAGGGGATGGTATCAAAGATGGAGATAGAAAATTAACATATCATCATGAATCGGATAATTTGAAAATATCAATCACCGGCAAAGGGAATATTGCTAGTACATTAGCAGAAGTAAATCAAAATACGAAAATAAGTGCGAAAAAGGGTTTAATCGATAAGTTATATACTTTATATACTGATGGTACGATTATAGAAGCTATTGTTACAATCGTATATACAGATGAAGAGTTAACAAAATATGGATTAAATGAGGATAACTTAGCAATTTATTATTATAATGAAAAAGAAGCAACCTATGAGAAAGTAGAAACAAAAATTGATAAAGAAAATAATACCTTAACTGCAACTTTAAAACATTTTTCAAATTATGTAGTTGGGGATTCGTCACTAGTAAAAAAAAGCGCTACGACACAAGTGTTATTTATTCTTGATAATTCTTGGAGTATGTATACAAATGAACAATATGAGAAAATAACTGGTGAAGAATACTATGGTGGATTATTTGGAAGTTCTGAGCTAGGTGGATATGATGCAGAAGGAAAAAGATTTACTTTATCGAGTGATTTAATTACAAAACTATCTAAGAAAAATTACCAAATTGGTTTATCAGAATTTAGAAAAGATTATGCCAATATTCTTACAATCGGAAGTAGTGCTTCTTCGTTAAAGGCAAAGCTAAATACGATGAATGGGAAATTTATTACGACCAGCGAGGGTACGAATATTAGTAATGCTTTAACCAAGGGGATTAGTGAGTTTTCGGAAGATAGTGATAATAAGTACATTATAATTTTAACAGATGGTCAAGATACGACATTAAAGCGTAATACAGAACAAATTATAGAAAAGGCGACAGATCATGATGTGAAAATTTGTTCTATGGGATTCGGTGGTGGTTCCTATAATACAGAACTATCCAATATATCTAATGGAACAGGATGTAAATTTTATTCATCAGGAAATGCAACTGGATTAAATGAATTATTTGAAAATATGAATATTGAATTAAATAACGATTTAGTCGATGTTAATGGAAATGGCGAAGCAGATGGTATTTTAATAGCCGATAGTGGATTTATAGTAAATAGGGATGGTTTTTCATTTGGTAATTATGCAACCAATTTAGCAACCGGTGGACACTGTTATGGTATGGCAACGTTTGCTGAGTTATATTATAAGAAACAATTACCATTAAAGGTGAATTCCATAACCGCTGGAAAACAAAAATCCTATGCATATGATTTAACAAATACCTACTTTAAAGATTATGGAAATTTATATGATTATAAATTGAAAACGAATGCTTTAAAATATGCCTTTGGATTTGAACACTTTGGAGAAAAAACGCCAGTTGATTTAAGAACCTTAAAGGATACCAAATTGGTGTTAAACAATCAATATAAAAAAGAAATCAAAAATTCTAAGATTTATGATATTTCAGAACAAAAATCAGAATTATCCGAAAAAGAACAACTTAAAAAATATGGTATTAAGTATGAAACATGGGAAGAGGCTTATTTAAATGAAAATAAGATGCAAAAAAGTAGTATCATGAATCATAATGATATGCAAATGTTTAATGCGATTTATGCCGGATTTATTAGACAAAATACGGCTACCCATTATTCTTCAGGTGCTAATTTTGAATTATGGTTTCGAAATTTCTTTGGAAAGGAATCAATTGGTTATACCGGTGCTAAAGGATTTGTGAACATTCTCAAATCTAGATTAAATGATTCCGATGCTCCAGTGATATCAGCTCGCTATAGCAATGGATTACATGCCGTAAATGCGATAAGTTTGGTACAAGATATTGAAGATCCTAATCATTATTATATTGGGGTTTATGATAATAATTTCCCTGGAGAAAAAAGATATGTTGATATAAAATGCAATCAAAATACTTGTTCAACAAAAGCAAATAAATATTATTCAAAATCAGATCAGTCTATTAGAATTACCCCGTCACTTGAATATGATTTAGAATATTATAAATAATTAATTGTTATGTAATTGGAAGGAAATGAAAGTGAAAAATAACTTGTTGTTTAGAATGTTATCCAGTTTATTCGTGATTTTTATTGCATTGTATTTTGTTCCATTTTTAGGAATCTGCTTAATTCTATTGAGATATTTTATACTGGAAAATAAAAAAAGAATGTTGACTCCATTATGGCTTATTGGCTTTGGAATTATCATTTTCATACCAAAGGGATTAAAATTAGTTTCAGATACAGTAAACTTTGATTTGACTAGAGTCCCTTATTTAAGTGATTTGGTCAATACAGAATTATATAATTTGAATTTTCTAAATTATAGTAAAAATCTTATTTATATTGGTGTAATACTTTTAATTATTTCATTTGTTTTAAAAACTATATTGAATAAATTAAGTATTGGAATTAGAGATTATATGATTGATATACAAAAAAGGGATATGGAGATATCTAAGAAAAATGATATGGAAATAAAAATAAAACAGGAAAAGGCTAAAAATACAAGTTATGTAAAGTGTCCCTATTGTGGTTCAGATAATATTTTAGGAGAGAAAATTGGTACTTGTGAATACTGTAGAAGAAAAATAGAAAACAAAAATTTTAAAGTGAATTCTGATAATAATGAATTAAAATAACAAAGATTTATTTTCTTCATTAAAGGGTTAGTATAAGATGGTGTGAGTCTATTGAAACCTATAAGGTGGTCCAAAGAATGTGATCTTAAAACCTTATAGGTTTTATTGTGGAAAATGGTATATTTCTAGAAAGTAGTACGGAAGTATTTTAAAGATAAGTGTTATGAATTATGATATATGGGTATTTAAAAATATTAGAAGAAGTAAAATAAATTATAAAAAAATAAAGAAAGATATTGGCCAAAAACGGACTGTTTTATTTCTTTGATATCAGTATTTTAGGAAGGGAAGTTGTTGCTTCTTTTTACAATTTATAGTATAATCTACTCATACCTAGATAAAGATGAATGATAATGTGGTGCTTGCAAATAAGCGTGTTATAGTATAGTATCTACGTATCTATTTAAAAAATAGGTATTATGTCTCAAGGAAAAGAGCAAAATTGATTGTGGGAAGTAGTGTTTTTCTAATAAAACGATTTGTTTAGGTGTTATAAATTGAATGCAATATCAAAATGATATAAAAGATCATGTTTTGGAGTGAAATATCGTATGATTGAAAAAAGGTATTGGAGGGATCTTTATGACAATAAAAGAAATCAAAGAAGATGTTAAAAATACACTGTCAGATTTTCGTTATCGACATAGCTTAAGAGTAGCAGAAGAAGCCAAAAAATTAGCGATTTGTTATAGTTGTGATGAAGAAACTGCCTATGTTGCTGGTTTGATTCATGATATTGCTAAAGATTTTACAGAGGAGGAAAATTGGCAAGCAATAGAAGAATATCAGTTGGATAGTAGTTTAATGGATGAGGAGTTCAAACGAGTTGCTCATGCTTCCATAGGTGCGAAAGTGGCCAAAGCACGTTATCATGTTTCAGATGAGATTTGTGCGGCTGTTTGTTACCATAGTATTGGTCATAGTACGATGACACTCTTGGATAAAATTGTCTTTGTCGCTGATAAAATAGGTCGCCAGTGCGATACACCTAGTCTTAAGCAAATAAAGAATGTCGCATATCAGGATTTAGATTCTGCTATATATCTAATTCTCAAACGTCAAAAAGAAAAGTTAGAGAATATAGGAAGAAAAATGCACCCAGACTCATTACAGCTTATGAATCAATTAAATCAAACTTTAATGAAATAAATTCAAAAATGTTATAGAAAGTAGGAATAAAGAATGAATGAAATAAAAAAAATAATTACCATTTTGGTGATTGCCGTAGTCGCAATTATTGGTGTGATTTTATTAAATATTGCCACCCAAAAAGAAAATGAAAAAATAATGAATGATTATAAAGATTTAAAAAATAGTAAAACAGAACAACTGATCTATATCGGTAGACCAACTTGTTCTTATTGTCAACAACTATCGCCGGTGTTAGAAGAAATTACCGACATGTATCAAGTAAAATATCATTATTTAAATACCGATGAATTAAATAATACAACTTTGACAAAAGTATTGAATTTACTAAATACCGATAGTTCAACCCCACAATTGATCATTGTAAAAGATGGTAAAATTGTCGGAACCCAACAAGGATATACCGATCGCGAAGGATTATTTAAATTTTTACAGGAAAATGGAATGATCGACAAAAATGAAGTATTAGAATCTAATGATGCATATCTTAATAAAATAGATTATGCAGCTTATGACGAGGCAATTCGTCGTGAGGAACCAGAATTTATTGTTCTTGCCCAAACAGGTTGTTCGCATTGTGAAGATGCTAAACCAGTTTTAAATGCTCTTGCTAAAGAACATGATATTAAGATCAATTGGTTAGACATTACTGAGTTAAGCGAGGAAGAGCAGAGTAAAGTAACAAGTTCGCTTGATATATTTAATCAAGAATTTGGTACACCTCTTCTTATGATTGTAAAAGATAAAAAAGTAATTGATTCCATCCATGGATTTGAAACTAAAGAGAAATACGTAACATTTTTAAAAGATAATGATTTCATTAAATAGTAAGGAGTGATAACATGGATCGAGATGTATATTCTAGGGTAAAAGCCTTCAAACGTAAATATCCATTGACAGTAGCTTGGCGCTTAAAAGCTCACTGTAAAGTTGTTGAAGGATTTTTAAATCCTGATGAAGAGGTCCGTTTTGCATTTGCAGCTCAGAAAAATGACAATCCTTTGGATGTCATAACAACCAATGTAATTGTTTTAACCAACAAACGAATTTTAGTAGCGTCAAAGAGATTAATGTTTGGTTATTTTTATACCTCAATTACACCAGATATGTTTAATGATCTAAAAGTACGCATGGGAATGATATGGGGAAAAGTGATTATTGATACTGTAAAAGAAAAAGTATTTTTATCGAATATCCAACCAGGTGCTTTAGATGAAATTGAAACACAAATATCAGATTATATGCTATGTGAGAAGTGTAAGTATACGAGTCCAGGTCAAAGATAAGAGAATTTTTCTCTTATTTTTTGTTTGGATATATGTTATAATTGGGTTGCAAAAATAGTCATATATGGTTAGGAGTGATAGAATGAAATACGATCAAATTAAGAAACGGGGAAAAAAATATAAAGTGATAATAATAATAGGATTAATAATACTAATAATTCTATTGTTAACTGTTAATATTTATCATAGGTTACTTGGAAATGTTGACCAGCAATCTTCACAACAAAAAGAGTTATTATTACAACTGGCCTCTAACTATCAAACGATCATTCAAAAGGAGATAAAAAAGGTTCAAACCGATAGTCTTTATATGATTAATAATAATATTATTGAAAGACAAGATCTTAAGAAGCAAACGGTAGTAAAAGTATCAAACATTGGTGCAGATTCTGCCTATGGTACACTTCTCTATGAAAATGGTGATTATCAGTACATGGTTCAAATAAAGGACTATTGTATTACTCAAGAAAGTAAAGATAGTAAATTAAATATCCGGAAGGGAATTTGTCACTTTACTAATTCGTCAATTCAAATTGCACAGGCAATTAGAAAGTATAGTGTTGCAACTGAGTTAGTAACTGATGATGTGCAAACTGGCCTTAATCAGGAATTGCCATTTAGTAGCAAACAATATTTTGTTGGTGAAAATCCTGATAATTATATTGTATATGCTGATTCTTGCTATCGAATTATGGGAATATCACAAAATGACACCGTTAAGATTATCTATGAAGGACCTGTCAATGAAAAAGGCAATTGTCAGCAAGTTGCTACCAATGTTTCAGGGTATATTGGATTGCTTCCTTGGGATAAAGATAAAGACTCAAATATTGATTGGAGTGAACCCACTAGCTTGAGTTTTGAAATGAGTGATTGGGTGGAGATGGGTCGAATTGATATGAAAAATTTTAAAGTTATGTTGAACAAGGATCAATTAGAAATGGCTGACTGGTTTGTTGGAAGGGTTGCTAATAACGATTCCATCGAGAAGGATATCATCCATGAGCGTAGTAAGAAATACCAAGCTATGATTGGTCTTATCACACCAAGCGATTATAATAAGATCAGTTGTAAGAGAAGTGCTGCTAGTAATTCTACTAATTGTAAAGAACACAATTATCTCTATAAAGATAAATATAGTTGGTGGACATTAAATCGAACAACTGATGAAACAAAATCAACTTGGTCTGTTAATGCTGATGGGAAAACAATGTCTTGGACAGTTCCATATTCAAATGAATATAGCTACAAAGGGATTCGACCTGTATTCTATTTAAAAGCAAATTTAGAAGTGTCAGGATTCGGTACAGATTTCGCCCCGTTTATTATAATTTGACAAAAATCGGAAATAGTGCTAGGATAACGGCATATAATTTCATTTGAGGGGAGAAAAC
>CAJTRV010000027.1 GCA_910578855.1 uncultured Bacilli bacterium | reverse complement strand
TTTCTTTTTTTTCTATCACAATTCTTCTAAAAACTTCATTTATTTTTTTTTGAAGTTGACTCATATTATCTTCCATTGAAAACTTTAACCCATATTTTAGCTCATATTTAGCAGAAGCTTCTATTATTCTATCAAGAACACCACTATATTCTGTAATAAAATTCATAACACCATAAAAATCGGTTTTACTACTAAGAAAATTATACAGATTTTCATAGCCGATTCCTTCAACTTTTACTTCTATAGGTTTAAAACACGAGCTCAAATTTTTACCATTTAAATATGGTATATATTCAGGATGTTTTACAAGTAATTGTGGAGTAATTAAGCTTGTATAAAATAGTTTTTGCAATTCTTCTGGTGCTTGTTCTGAGATAAATAGTTGGGCATTTCTTCTCCTAAATTCACCAGTCATATCCCTATAATCGGGTGCCTTATTGACATATTTCCAATCAGTTGGGCCATATATTATCATTCTTCTCATGGCTTCGTAAAATTCATCTTTTGTATGTGGTCCATCAACATAATTTCCATTTTCATCATATGGATTTCTAGTATAAATATTTTTATTAGGATCATGTACATTTCCGGAATAATGTAAATACATATCGTACATTAACTTTAACATGTGGCAATTATCTTTAGTAAAGAAATGCCCACATTCGTTATCAAAATCAACAACATTTTTAAGTCCATAAATTCTAATAAAATGCAATACATTGGGATTATTTAAAACATCAAAAGGGATTGGGATATCCCATATATAATTTGGAGGTAAAGTTTTTAACTCTTCAAAAATTTGATCGATATCATCTTCCCAATATTGATTAACGCGTTTTAAATAATCTTGCATTGATGAGTATTTAAACAATTCTTTATAATCACTTTCAGATAATTTAGTAACTTGGTGATTCCCTCCTTTCTTCACTGATTTTTCTAAAATATTATCTGTAAGTTGTTTTATATACATTTGTTGTTCTACTTCACTTTTTGAACCATTCATTTCATGAATAAATTGATAAATATCCGTTTCATCCAGTATTAACCTCGATATATTGCCAAATTTATTCATAAAATCTTTTAACTGGTGATTGGTTATATTTTGTTTATTATGACTATCCTGTTGTAAACAATAGCTGAAATCTTTCCGTTCATATAAATCATAATTACGAATGAAATCCTTAAGTGAAGTCTCGCCGTTATTAAACTTTAATTTTTCATAATAGAAATCATCATCGTTACCGTTTGATATTTCAAATAATCGATCTTGATAAATCGCTTTCATACCTGAAGTATAATCACTTGGTTTCATCTGGTCTTTTACTAATTCATACAAATTCCTATTTAAGTCTTCCTCCGAGGGATTCATACGCATTAACAATTCTTTAAAATTGATCTTATAAGAATATTTTGATTTATTTAATAATTCCCAATCCAAGTTCTTTGTTTTTTCAATTCCAAATTTTTCGACAATTTGCCTGTCTACTTCTCTTAAGCATGTTATCGGAATCTTATCCGCTAATTCATATTCTATAAACTCACTAAAAGAAAGTGTACAATTATAAACTTTTGCTAATATATTTGAGGGAACGATTAATTTTTTTCCAAATATCTGTCCCTTTCGATATTTATAGTTCATTTACGATCACCTACAATACCATTTTACCACATATTTAAAATTTTTAAATTACCTAACAATTAATTTTCGACTAAATTTTTCCGCCATTATTCATAATAAAAACTTTATTCTCTCCATCGGACTAAAACCTTGATAATTAAAGCATCATAAAAGGATGATTCTCATCATCCCATTATATAATTCCCATTTCTGTATGTTTCACTTATAATGGATTTTCTATTCTTTGTTAGCTTCGTTAATTCCTTGTTTTATCCCTTTTGCGATTTCACTAGTAATATCCAATCATAACAAAAAATTCCTCAGACCTTTATCAGTCTCAGGAATTTTTTGCAGTATATTCCATTTAATGAAATATCTACCGTTTCATATCATTTGTTACAGAAAAATCATTTAACGAATTTCCTCTTTATAATAGTTTATCTTCCAATCCGTTAGAATATCTTTACGAATCGCTAGATTTCCTCTCCCTATTCCCAATTCGTGTTGTTTCTTATTTGTTCCATGGTAGTCTGAACCACCAGAAATTAAAAGATTTCTTTTTTTAGCAAAATTTACTAAATATTCAGTTTGTTTTCTAGAAAAAGTTGTGTAAAAACATTCAACGCCATCGAAATCATTCTCCTCATAGATGTTATCTAAAAAAGATTCCGTATCCGTAAACTTATACTGAAATGGATGAGCCAACATAACAATTCCACCAGCTTCATGGACAATCCTAATAATCTCTGATAGCGCTGGTTTAAATTCCGCGTGATTAATAAATAGCTTACTAGCAGGATTCGTTAGTCCCTTTCTAAAAAAGTCACTAAAAGAATCCCAAATATCTTCTGGTAATATTTTTTTATTTTCCGGATATTTTGTCAATTCATCATAAATTTTTCGTTCAAAAAACTCACAATCAAATGTTGTTGCTTGATCGCTATGTGCAGCAAGGGTCAATCCTAAATCACTGATTTTGGCCAGTAACCTCTGATATAAAACCCTTGTTGTTTCATTAATTTTCTCAGCAGAATAACACGACGATAGATATTGATCCACTTTTTGATAATCAAAACCGTACCCCAATACCTCGATCAGTCTTCCGGCAAACGAAGTGGTAAATTCACAACCGACGATTATATCCCCCCTTATAATAATTAGCAATATCAAATGTTTCCATCTCCTGATAGGCCCTGCATCCATTATGATCGGTAATAGAAATCACTTCCAGTTTTCTTTTCTGGGCATTCTTTAATAATTCCTTTACTGTATCAGTCCCGTCTGAATACGTTGTATGCATATGTAAATCAATCATACTTGTCTTCCTTCCCATTATCACTTCATTTTCGCTTGCATATATTTTTTATATGCCATAAATTCTTGATCATGCTCATTAATTTGTAGAACATATTCTATTTTTCCATAAAGGGTCGTTAAATATGTTTCTGGGGAATCATTGTAACAAATTCTTTCCAAATGAGATTTTAGGCCATACCTCTTTAAATAATATAGTTCCTGTCTAATTTTCTTGCGATAAGCTGCCGTAACTTGTGCTTTTTCATTCACGACAATCCCCGTTACTTGTTGACAACTATGTCCCCTAATAACATGAATCTTTTGCTTATTAAGTTCTAATCCTAATTTCCGTAACCGATTACGAACCTGTTTCACAACAATTGCTGGATCAAAATCACCAGAAAACGTCATATCATCAGAATATCTTGTATATGTGATATGCTGCCTCTCACACCAAGTACCGATCTCATTATCAAATTCTCTCATAACTAAATTCGAAATATAAGCCGAAGTTGGAGCACCTTGGGGTAAATAATCTTCATAAGTACAAAGTTGTGTTAACAACATACCAACCGCTTTCGGAAAATATAGTTCAGAGAAGCATGATTGGTAGACATCAAAAAAACGGATATATTCGAAAAAGTTGACAATATCTAATTTCAAAATTATCTTTTTATTGACATGCGGCAAAGCATTGTCTTTTAGGTGGATTCCTTTATGATACGCTGTTGCATACTTAGATATTGGTTCATGTTCTAAAATATTCCTTAAAATATTTCGTTGAATATATTTTAACGATGGCTTCGGACGATAAATCGCTCGCATCTTTCCGGTTCGTTTTTTGATTTGGAAAACATGATAATGTTGCTCTATACAGTTACACATTGCATAAAGTTTTCTTATATTCCTCTCATCCGAGTACTTTTCATTGGTAAAGCCAAGAGATAATAAAAATGTATTCCATTGAAATTGATCATATAAATTTGACATTCCATTACCTCCTAGCAACAGAGCAATACTCGTGATATTGTAATATGGAGGTGGACTCTGAGCGAAATGAAATGCAGCGTCTACATAACGTGTAGCGACGTCCATTGTAATATTACAATCTTTTTATGATAACTATATTAGTCCCTTAGCGACTCGCTAAAGTAGGATTACTCCAATCGCTATTGCTCTTACTAAGAGTTTACCATAATCGCCATTCTTTTTCAAATATGATATCAATATTTATTTATACTACTCTAATTAGGTGAATCAATCTCAATATCAGAAGATAGACAATACTCAAATGTCATATTTTTAATCGCCATCCCGAGAGATTCATAAAACATAATAGCATCTTTATTAAAAGACCATACATTCAATTCAAGCGCGTCAACCAGCTCTTCCTTAGCTCGTTTAATCAAATAATAATATAGTTTCTTTCCAATTCCTTTTCTTCTATGATGATCATCAACGACGATTGCTTCAATAAAGTAGCTTGTGCGGGATTTCATCTTACCCTATTTTATCAAGTGTTACCCGACTTTTCTTGCTATCTTTTGTCAGACAAAATCATAATCAAAAGAGAATAGGAACTATACACCTACTCTCTCGTTTCATCCTTATGAAAAATAGTTCCACAAGCTTTACAAGTAATCTCTAAATTATACTGTTTGACATTTTTATCCGAAATAGTAATGAGCGGTGAGGTATCACTAGGACAACAATAACGATTTTTGATAGTAATTAGTTCCTGATCACCATTGGTTCCAGTTTTACTATCCACAAAATCTAAAAAAGCTTCCCCCTTACTTCCGCAATTACACTCGTATTGCAATTTTAAACAGTCATATGTTACATAACAGAGATATCCAATATTTTTATTACAGTTGGTACAATACATCCATCCGCCATAGTTAGTTGCAAGTCTGGTATTCACAAGTTCTTTATGCTTTAACACCCGTGCCATCTTCTATTCCTCCCTTTCATATTAACCATATTATAACATGTTTCCTATATAGGAACTAGTACTATAATATACGGTATACTACATAATATCAAAGTTCTTACCTAGAAGTCTCTTCCCCAGTTCGATATAAAAAACAGTCTTTTTCATGAGAATAAATAATGCCAATGGCTTGCAAATAAGAATAGATAATAGTCGTTCCAACAAATTTCATTCCCCGTTGTTTCAAATCTGACGATACAATATCAGATAAGGAAGATCTAGTTTGATCAATTTCATAAACAACTTCTCCGTTTGTAAAATGCCAAATATAATGAGAAAAAGTTCCATATTCTTGTTGAATTAATTTAAAAATATTTGCATTTTGAATCGCTGCTTTAATCTTCAAACGATTACGAATAATCTTGGCATTTCCTAAAAGCTCTTCAACTTTTCGCTCATCATAACAGGAAACCTTTTCCACGACAAATTGATCAAATGCTTCCCGAAAAGCAGCTCGTTTATTTAAGATACATTCCCAAGATAAGCCAGCTTGAAATGATTCTAAGATTAATAATTCGAATAACATTTGATCATCATAAGTAGGAACACCCCATTCATGATCATGATACTGAATATAAAGTGTATTATTGGGATTCGCCCAGCGACATCGTTTTTTTGTATTTTTATTCATAAATGCTTCACACCTATCCTTCTTGTTCCTACTTCTTTTATACTACTATCATAAATTATTTTATATATTTTAACAACCCTAAATTAAGCTACTGAAATTGATCTTTCCTTCACATTACGGTATATAATATCAGGTGATACTATGTACAAACCATTTCAAATTCCCTATTTATTAGATACTACCTATCACGAATTCATTCATTATCAAGAACATTATGATTCCGCTCTTGATCATTATTGTATGTGTATCTGGCAAATGCAAACTAAGCGGGTAACGAAAAAAGCCATTCCAAATATGATTCTTCCCGATGCTTGTCTTGATATTATTATCGACTTTTCAAATCGACAAATCAATGTGGCCGGGTTCAGTCGGCATACTGAAACAACGCTATTAAAAGGCCAAGTAGATGTGATGGGCGTTCGCTTGCGACCTGGGGCCTTCTATGCGCTATTTCACAGACCTGCCGTAGAGATAATGGATCGAATTTGGGATATCAGCACAATTGATCCCAACCATTCACTTACGAAACTATTTGAAACAACGACGACGACGGGGCGCTGTAAACTACTCAAAGAATATCTTCTCAGTAAACTTCGAACCGCCACCACTTCTCCTTTTCTTACTTATACCGATCAATTATATCAAGCCCCAACGGAGCAACGAGTTGCTGATATCGCTCGTAACCTCGGTTATACCAACCGTCAACTTCGCCGAATCTTTTATAAACATTATGGGGTCTCGCCAAAAGTATTCCTTAATATTCTTCGGCTCCATCTTTGTTTAACCTTATTATTCGAAGGAAAACATCAATTAACTGAGATTGCCCAACTAAGTGGTTATTACGATCAGGCCCACTTTATTAAAGAGATAAAAAAATATACTGGTGTTTCTCCTCTACAATTATTAAAAAACAACCCTGATTAAATGTCCTTTTTTTACAATCACATATGCGAGTAATTGATTACAATGGTAATAAGGAGGAAGAAAAATGTATCAAACCATTACAACGAATCTCATGGTTGAAAATGTGAAAGAAACCATTCATTTTTATCAAACAGTATTAGGATTTACCGTTGTCGACCAAGTACCAAAGACTGATGAAGAGCTTGTCTTTGCGATCATAAAGAAAGATGAAATCATGCTTATGTTGCAAGAAAAGCAATCGTTAATGGAAGAATATCCAACTCTAGTAGCAGACACGATTAAACCTAGTTTTACGTTATTTATTACTGTTAAGGATGTAAAACAACTATATGAGCAACTAAAAGATACTGTTACGATAGCCAAAGATCTGCACCAAACTTTTTATGGGACCAATGAATTTGCAATCTTTGATAATAACCAATATATTTTAACCATATCCCAATAAAACCAATTCCCGCGAATTGGTTTTATTTTCGGTTATTAAACAAGATGATTATTTCCAGATATCACTATAGTCCTATCCTGGATGAATGATTTCTAATAGAATTACCCGAATCGTACTAACCAAGATAGGTCGTTTACGATTGTTTCTTAGTCAAGTGAAATTAACTCATATTCCCGCGTCCCAATCTGTTCTAGCGCAGCCTGTTCGACAATTCGAATGGCATTTCGTGAGTTCATTCGTTCGATCAACGCCGCTTTCCCGGGATCCTCTGAGCGTAAAACCGCATCATAGCAAGCCTGATCAAGCGCTACAGGATCAAGAGAGGCAAAAATGCCAAGATCCCCCATTTCGGGAGCAGCTGGATTGGCGTTGCAATCACAATCAACTGATAAATGATTGGCAACATTAATATAAGCAAGGCGTTCTGGTTTCATATAGGCAACCACTGCCGCGGCGGCATCTGCCATCGATTCTAAAAAAGAATCATGGTCAGCTGTCCAAATATGTTCTGGTACCCCAACTCCGTGAATATAAGCTTTTCCATGACTAGAAGCTACCCCAATTGACATATTCTTAAGTGCGCCACCAAAGCCACCCATCGCATGCCCTTTAAAGTGAGAAAGCATCAACATCGAATCATAACGTGATAGATGTTCCCCGACATAATCAACAGCTAAATGTTTCCCATTTGGAACTGGTATTTCCATCTCGCCAAATTCATCCATAATATCACATGGAGCAATGGCTTGAAATCCATGATCAGCAATGGTCTGCCAGTGTAAAAGAGGATCTTGCCGTTTTCCACCATAAGCGGTACAACATTCGACAATTGTTCCATTTAAATAATTGACTAAATCCTTAATTAAATTAGGATCCAAAAAGTGATGTCCTCCTGGTTCTCCTGTAGAAATTTTTACTGCAACCTTCCCTGGTAATGTAACCTGAAGGGCCTGATATATCTTGACCAAACTTTCTGGTGTAATTTCTTTAGTAAAATAAACTTTCGCTTTTTTCATATTTTCTCCTTCTTTCTACCAACTTCATCTAGGGTTGCTGATTCATGTAACGTTATCTTTTTTTGATCATAATCAATTTCATATTCAATGCCTAAGGGAAATATTCCAATTGGGTAAGCATGACCAATATTAACATTGTATATGATTGGCAATGTTTCACAATGAAATTCTGTTAAAACTTTTAAATAAACCGCTTTATATTCTTCATAATATTGTTCCGCTTGTGGTTTACCAACGATAATTCCTTTGATTACATTTAAAATTCCCTGCGCCCCTAAATTTCTTAAATACCACAATAAATATTCAGGTTTGATTTGTTCTTCACTTGTTTCAATCAATAATATTTTATTCCGCCATTCTTCTTTGGTTGGCCAAATTTCAGTTCCTATTATCATAGGAAAAACATCAATACATCCCCCAAGCACCTCGCCTAAAACAATCCCACTACCAGATAATACTTCATAATGATGTTGCTCGGGAAGCATTTTTTTTAAAATCCCTACGTTAGATTCCATCCATTCTACATAATCGTTCGACCATGTATCGCTCGAAACGATTTCATGCCCCTTACTATTATCAAATAAAATTTCTTGAATTGCCTTCACCGTATAATCAAACATTGTTACATATTCGCCAAACTCACACATAATACAAGGGCCATAATAAGAGACCAAACCGGCTTTATTCATGATAAAATGACTAACAGTCGTATCAGAATAACCCATAAATATTTTAGGATTATTCCTAATTACATCATAATCGATATAGGGTAACATTCTAATCGAATCATCACCAACAATCGCACATATAATCGCTTTTATCTTATCATCACGAAAGGCATCCATTAAATCCTTGGCTCTTAATTCTGGGTGATCATAGATAAATTTACTCCCCTTTAATGCATGTTCCATCGTAACAACATTTAAACCGAAATCTCGTTCTAGACGTTCTTTGGCAATTTTATATTTATGCAATAAATGACGATCGCCAAGACCGCCCCAGGAAAGACTAACAATAGCAATCGTATCACCTTTTTTTAATTTTTCTGGTTTTAATTTTTTCATCTAACAGTTTCCCCTTCTAATTCCATCATATAGACCCAATCAAAGAAAGACCTACCTGTTTTAAAGCTATGATTATTCCTTGCTTCGATTATACTTCAAGTATGACGATTTTATTATTTCACGATCAAAATCATTTCGTACGAATGATTGCTTCCAATAATATTGGTTTATGGTCGTAACCCCGATCCACCTTGGATCGTAATCGTTTCACCTGTTAAATATCCAGCTTTTTCACTCGATAAAAAGACACACATCGCCCCGATATCTGTTTCAGGATCAGCAAACCGTTTCATTGGAATATCTTTAATCGTTTTCGCATATAATTCTGGATATGCTTGTTTCCAATTTTCTAAGCTCTCAGTCATGGCGAGTGGACAAATGACATTGACCCCAATTCCATACGGTCCCCACTCGGTTGCCGCTACTCGGGATAACCCTCGAATCCCTTCCTTAGCTGCAGCATAAGAAGCTTGCCCTGGCTTTCCGAACAATCCTGCTCCCGAAGCGAAGTTGATGACATTCCCTCGACTTTCTTTCAAAAGAGGAAATGCTTCCCGCATATAGAAAAATGTACCATATAAACCCGTTTGCACTGCAAGATCAAAATCTGCTTTGCTATGTTCAACCAATAGTTTCCCTGATTTACTTGCTTGAGCATTGTTAATCAATGTATGTAATACACCATATTGCGATTTGATCGCTGTTATAACTCGTTTTACCTCTTCTTCTTTCGATCCATCGGCAACTAGGGCCAATACCGATATTGAAAATTCTGTTTCTAACTGAACTTTCGCCTGATTTAAGGTATCTTCCGTTCGCCCGGTGATTACAAGATCGTATCCTTCATTAGCAAAGGCTCTAGCAATTCCATAACCAATTCCCTTGCCACCACCTGTAATTAGTACCACTTTTTTCTCTTTCATGTTATTCTCCTATCTACTCCTATTATATCAAAAAAAAGGGGAATATAATTCCATAATTTTCATAAATAATGAGTTCAATCTATGATAGTGATTCCAGTAGAAGGTAATTCTTCTAAACGATCTATCCCCCCTTTTCAATATAATGCAAACACATAATGAAATATCTTAACTTTAGCAAGTTCATCACCAAATTTCATTGTAACGGATTACGATGAAATTCTCATGTTATTTTTCTAGAAAAACCAAAAAAAGAATCATATCCGTGATTCTTTTTGACGTACTAACCCCGCAGGTGTTAGTTCATATACTACACTACATACTTCATCAATATAATTTCGATCATGAGAAATACTAATAATTGTTCCTTGATACTGGGCGAGTACCTTCCGAATAACGGGACTAGAAAGAGGACTCACATTTCGCGTTGGCTCATCCAATAGTAAAACATTACATTTCATCAAGACTAATTTTAATAGCCACAATTTTGCTTTAGATCCCCCACTTAGTGCATGAATATCACCAGTCATTTCCGCTGATGTAAACTTCATATTTCCTAGACATTGCCGAATATGTTGTTCCTCTTCTTGATCACCAGTCATAGTTAAAAAGGCAATCGCATTTGGATAATCGGCTAATATAAGATCATAGGATTGTGGCATATACCCAACTTGCAAATCAGGCCTCTTTTGTAATTCTTGATAAATCGACGTCAATAAGGTAGATTTCCCGACCCCGTTTTTGCCAATGATCACGACATGCTCTGGTCCGCGGACTTCGAGATTTACATTTCGTGAAAGAATCTGATCGTGAATTTTCAATTGGTCTAATTGTAGCTGAATAATCGTTTTAGTTGGAACGACATGGATCTCATCAAAAAAGAAATGAATGTCCTCTTCATAATCAGGTATTTCCGTTAAGACGACCTCTTGTAAGCGCCTTTCTTGGACCTTCATATGTTTCATTTTTCGCTTCAACATTTTAGCTCCATGCGGATTTTTCCTTGAAATATGTTCTTGTTCATAAGCAACTTTATTTAATATTTGCTTCATTTTTGTCGTCTTTTTCTCCATTTCGCTCCGTTCTTTTTTCGCCACCATCGTCATTTTAGTTAATAATTGCTCACGCTCTGCTACATAGGTATCATAATCCATTCTAACTAGGGTATGTTTGGCAACTTGTTTTTTCTTTGTCATTTCTAGGTGTAAGATCATATTTGCTGTATGCCGAAGCAGTGTTTCATCATGAGAAACATAAAGCAATGGTTTCTCGAAGCGATTAATAAATTGCTCTAACCATACCAAAGTAGAAAGATCTAAATCATTGGTAGGCTCATCTAATAATAAAATATCAGGATCCTCTAATTGTAATTTTAATAGTTGTAACTTCACTTTCTCGCCACCAGACAGGGTAGCAATCTTTTCTACTTCTAATATGGACTCTCGTAATTCTAACTTCCCTAACTGTTGATAACAAAGTCCAATTTTGGCGCTATAATCATCCATGGTTGGAAATAAATACGCATCAACGCGCATTTGTAATTCAGTAGCAAAAAGTTCTTGCTTAAAGTACCCCATCTGTAAACCATGTGAATTGATTATTCCCGATATATTCGCATAGGGGCAGTCACCAATCAAGCATTTCAGTAAGGTGGACTTCCCATTTCCCTCTTCGCCAATAATGGCTAGTTTATCATGTTTTTGTAACGTAAGATTCAAATCTTGAATCAAAAATCTAGAATCGACTTCTATCCCCAAATGTTTAATTTCTAACATTTTATACCTCCATTTTAGTTTTGTTTGTTTGGCGGCATAAATGTTTTATTTATGCCATTACTTTGTTATTCGCATGTTATCACCTCTCGTTTTCATGTCGATTCCTTTTTCGTTATCTTCATTGTATCATATATGATATAATATGACTAGGTGATCTATATGGAATATGTCGAACATGAATTTGGACCCTTTTATGACACTACCTCGAAAGTTTTAATTTTAGGTAGTATTCCCTCCAAAAAATCACGGGCAATGGGATTTTATTATGCCCACCCTCAAAATCGATTTTGGAAAACTTTAGCAGCTATCTATAATGAAGAAGTTCCAACTTCAATTGAAGAACAAAAACAGTTTCTAAGCAACCATCATATTGCCCTTTGGGATGTCATTAAAAGTTGTTATATTACCGGTTCTAGCGATCAATCGATTCGCCAAGTAACGGTAAATGATATTTCATCCCTTCTAAAGAAAACAAATATTCAAGCGATTTTTACAACTGGTCGTAAAAGCATGCAACTCTATCAAAAATATTGTTTTCAAAAAACAGGAATTCCCGCAATCTATTTACCTTCTCCTTCCCCAGCCAATTGTAAAAAAGGAATTGAAAAATGGCTTCAAGAAGAATACCAGATAATAAAGCAATATACAGATGAAAAAGAATCACTGTCATGATTCATTTTTTGGTATTATTTTCATCTTTATTCCAAGAACACCATTCTCATCTTCTTGTTGTTTAGAATAAAAAGAATAGATTAGGTGCATTTTTTCGTCTAAAGCATCACCTTGATATCCTAGAAAAGTAAGTAATTCTTCGAACGTTGGATACTGGTACAAAGCGACAACTTGCACAATCACGGATTCTTGCAAGGAAGGCAATAGAGAAAATTTAATTGTATCGCCAACTTCGATCTTTTTCCTTTTTTCATCATAGATTCTAAATTCAATCTCTTTCATACCCTCTTTTAATCTATTAAATGGGTGTTCGGTTAATCGCATGTGATGTTGCATCTTTCATTTCCTTTCATAGCTTAATATTTCCTTATACGAAAACAATTCATGAATCATCCGGTTATCACAGACAAAATCATTTGGTTTCCATGATTCAATTTATCTTTATATTCAGTATACATCTTTAAACTTTGTTACACAATATTATAATCACATTTCATTTCAATCCTTATGATTTTTTAATCATTGCAACATCATTTCTCCACCTATATATCAAAAAAATCTCTTCGTCTACTTATGACGAAGGGATTTTTAGTGATTTAATAGAGCAATTGCCAGATTTAAGTAACTAGCAAATAAACACCATAGTAAATATGGGACCTGCAGTAGTCCAGCTTTCTTATTAATCTGATAGAAGGAAATAATCATATTCGTGACCGCATAAATTAACACTAATAATTCAACAAAGGCAATAATCTTTAGATCAAGCGTAAAGAATAAAATAGGCCATAATAAGTTGAGTCCTAACTGAATCCAATAGATGTTGGTGGCCTGTCTCGTCTTATGATGATGACTGGTAATAATCATATAATAAGAAATTCCCATTAGTAAATAAAGAATCGTCCATACAATCGGAAAGACATATCCCGGTGGTGCCAAAGGTGGCTTGGTAAATGTCTGGTAACTACTCGTCATATTGACAAGTAAGCCGACCATTCCCCCTAATAGTACTGGTAATAAAATAACCAGTAAATACATTTTCCAATCTTTTTTCATCGTTTTCACCTAGTAAAGAATATGCGGAGATGACGATTATATACAAAAAAAGTGATTACAAGTTCTGGTGCATCACTTCTTCTAACGCTTCTTGATACTTAGTAACGGCAGTTGGAATCGCATACTTGGTCCGTAATTCCTGATGACTCGCCCAGGTAAAGGTTCCACCTACTTCACTGACAAAGACCACATACCCTTTCATATTCCATTCTAAATGAGTAAAAATATGTTTGGCAGAATCAAGTTCTAAAATCCGAATTGGATATAGGCCTTGATCTTTTATCCATGTGAGAACTTCGTCGGGCGATTGGTGCCCTTCTAATAAGGGAAACATCCAAAGACCAGCGAGCAATCCGGTTGCCGGGCGCTTTAGGAGCGCCACTTGGTTATATTGAACCATTAACAAAACGGTCTTTTTCTCAGTCCGCCGCGCTTTCTTTTTCGTTTTCACCGGAAGAGATAACACAGTTTGGTGCTGGTGCGCTAAACAAATATGATGTAAGGGACACTCTGCACATTTTGGTTCCCCATTTGGAAGACAGATCAAAGCGCCCAACTCCATCAAAGCTTGATTAAAGTCCCCTACTTCGGCTGGTAAAATATTTTGTAACGTTTGAAATAAAGTCTTCTTGGTAGCTGGTAATGTAATATCTGAAGAATCATTCATCAGGCGCATCATCACCCGCAAGACATTCCCATCGATAGCAGGTACTTTCTCTTGGTAACAAATAGATGCAATCGCTCCGGCTGTATATTCCCCAATTCCGGGTAATGTTAACAGTGTCTCATAATCATGGGGCGGTATCCCTCCATAGGTAGTTTCGATTACCTGAGCGGCCTTTTGTAAATTACGGGCTCGATTATAATACCCTAGTCCTTCCCATAATTTTAATAATTCGTCAACAGGTACCGTTGCCAGATCATGAATGGTTGGTAAGCGTGTTAAGAACCGCTGGTAGTATTCCTTGACCGCTTGAACTCGTGTCTGTTGTAACATAATCTCCGATAACCATACGTGATAAAAGCTGGGATCCCTTCGCCAGGGCAAATCCCGTTTCGCTGTTTCGTACCAGTCTAGTAAAGGGTTAACTATTTCCTGTAATTCCATCTTACATCATCGGAGCGAAAACACGTAAAATCGCTCGAAACACCTTTCTTGGAATACTAACTTGATTACAATCATCAAGGGTAATTTCCTGGGATTCTGTTAATGTTTGCTCATAATCCGCCATAATATCTTGTATACAATTCGTCCGGTACATCCATACACCACACTCAAAATGAAGGTACAAGCTTCGATAATCAAAGTTCACACTACCAACAGTGGCATACTCTCCATCAACAATCACTGTTTTCGCATGAATAAAACCTGGGGTATATTCATAAATTCGAACGCCGCAACTGATTAAAATATGATAGTAGCCTTTGGTGAGCTCATTGACAATCTTTTTATCAGCAATCCCCGGGGTAATAATTCTCACATCGATTCCACTTTTAGCAGCATTACAAAGGGCTGTAATCATCTCATTATCAACAATTAGATAAGGAGTTGTAATATAGACTGATTGAGTCGCCCGATTAATTAAATTTAAATAAACAGTCTCCCCAGTTGCCTCATCATCTAACGGACTATCACTATACGGCTGCACAAACCCATCACAGTCCTGCCTCACCGGTTGGGTGATGCGATACCGTGTATAATCGACATCGGCATTATGAATATAATTCCAAAGAGTCAAAAACATAATCGTAAAACTCCAAACACCATCCCCTTCTAATTTCAAGGCATTGTCTTTCCAGTAACCATATTTTTGAATGTGATTAATATATTCATCCGCTATATTAACACCACCGGTATACGCAACGGTTCCATCGATTACGACAATTTTTCGATGATCACGATTATTAAAGCGACTCGTTAAAATTGGAATAAAAGGATTAAAAGCAGTACACTTAATTCCTCGCTTCCGTAACTGTTGATCATAGTCTTTTGGCAATGTAAAAATACATCCCATATCATCGTATAATAATCTGACATCGACTCCTTCTTTGGCTTTTTGTTCTAAAATATCCAATGTTGTATCCCACATTGTTCCCTCGGCAATAATAAAAAACTCGATAAAAATAAATTGTTTAGCAGCCTTTAATTCTGTTAAAAAATCCTTATAAAAGTCTTCTCCCCGCGGAAAATAAGTCGTCTTCGTATGCTCATGGACAGGACAAAGAGCGTAATCACGAATATATTTTGACTGAGCATACGCTGCCTTACTTGCTTCACTTAAATGACGTTCAGTTTCAATATCTTGAACAAAATAATCTTTGGTGTGCTGATAAATTTCTAACATTTTCTTTTTTTCACGGTTACTTAAACGATTTCCACCAAAAATCAGGTATAGTAAAACCCCAAATAGTGGAATTGCCATAATGGTAACAATCCAGGCGATTTTATAACCAGGATTGCTTTTTAAACTGACAATATAAACAGTAATAATTAAGGCAATGAGATCACAAAGTGTATAAAAATATACATAATATTCATTAAATTTTAATACGAGTGCTAAAATGGCACCGAACTGAATTAATAGTAATAATCCCACCATTACAACCCGATGAGATAATAATTTGGTAATCTGTTTCATAAATATCCTCCATTATCATTATTATAACACATTCTTCGATCTTTACTTACAGATTTAATCTTGATACAATAAAAATAGAAAAGGATGATAACATGAAAAATAAAGTTGTAATAGTCGGTTGTGGAAACGTTGGTATGAGTTATGCCTACGCCCTACTGAATCAAAAAACACCAGTTGGTGAAATTGTCTTAATTGATTTAAACGCGGACAAAATTATCGGTGAGATGATGGATTTAAATCATTGTTTGGCCTTTGCCCCAAGCAAGATTAAAATTTCAGCCGGAAATTATCAGGATTGTCAGGACGCTGATATTGTCTGTCTTGCAGCTGGTGCGAATCAAGAACCTAATGAAACAAGGATGGATTTGATTTATAAAAATACTGAAATCTTCTCAAGTATTATAACAAATGTCATGAATAGTGGATTTAATGGGATCTTTTTGGTAGCCACCAATCCCCTTGATGTCATGACTTATATGACCTATAAATTATCGAAATTACCAGCGTACCGAGTGATTGGTAGTGGAACAACCCTCGATACAGCTCGCTTGCGCTATGTCTTAGCGGAACGTTTAGGCATCAATCCCAAAAATGTTCATGCCTATGTCATGGGTGAACACGGAGACAGTGAATTTGTCCCTTGGAGTAGTGCTAATGTAGGCCTTATTAACATTCACCGGTTTCTCCAAGAGGAAGAACTTGTACAAATTGAAACCGAGGTAAAAAATGCTGCCTATGAAATTATCAAACGCAAAGGAGCGACCTACTATGGAATTGGAATGTGTTTGGTGCGAATTACCAATGCCATTCTTGGGGACGAAAATACGATCTTAACGGTTTCAACCTATGATAAAGAACATGATATTTATATCAGTAGTCCTGCCATTATCAATCGCCAAGGAATCAAGGGAAACGCTAAATTAACCTTGACAGAAGAAGAACAACGAAGACTGGCAGATTCTGTTCATACAATTAAAGAAGCGATTACAACCATCAACGATAAGCTATAAAAAAAGTAACGAGCCCGTTACTTTTTCTTATGTAATACTATTTTATCACTCGTGATATTGATTCCAAAGAAGACAATCACCATTGCAATGACAATTCCTAAATTGGTTTGTAATAAACTAGTGTCAATTGCAATTAACGCCTCTTTAAATAAATTAATCGTATAGTGCATTGGCATGAGTGGATATAAGTTTTGGAAAATCTTAGGAACCGTCTCAATTGGGAACGTTCCTGCACTAGCAGCCAATTGTAAAACAAGTAGTAAAATGGCGAGGAATTTACCAACATCGTTAAAATGAACGATGAGAAATTCGATCATCAGAATAAAGGCATTGGCTGTTAGAATAATCGCACTATAATATAATAGCGTATTCGTTACTTGATATCCTAATCCCAGTTGTAATAAAAGACCTAAGACAATTGCCTGTAACGTTGCAACCCCCATATAAGCAAGCGTCCGTTTTACTTTGTTGGTGGCATTTCGACTAAATAGCGGAAAACGATCATTGACATCATAGTATAAGACAACAAATAACATCAATGCACCTACCCATAACGAGATAGACATAAAGTATGGAGCAAATGCCGTACCATATTCATTTACTTTGATATAATCTTTTTCCTTCACAACCACCGGAGATTTCGCATAATGACTAAGTCCGTCTAACGCCTTCACTTCTGTCTCTACCTTAACGCGGTTTGTATGCACTTCGTCTTTGGCAGCATTAACACCTTGAGATAGTTGTGTCGTACCACGGGTTAAGTCAGATGCTCCTTGGTGTAATGTCTGAATTCCAGTCTGAATTTGCATAGAAGCATCTTGTAAGGAACCCAAACCTTGATTTAATGTCATTGCCCCACTTTGTAACGTAGTAACTCCTTGGCGCAAAGTATTTGATCCCTGAACAAGAGCAGTCCCACTTGCCTTTAATATATCTATTTGACTGGTTCCATTTTGCTTTGTTGCGAACGCATTTAAGGTTGCACTCGCTTGATCAAGACTGGCTTTAACACTAGGATCATTGATATACTCTGGATGAGCACTTAAAGTTGCAAGCAAACTACTAAGTGAATCCATTGCTGTCGCTACATGATTCACCTGATCGACATAGGTAGTTAGACCGTTTTCTAGCGTTTTAGCACCTTGTAACAAATCCGTTGCGCCAGTTGTCAGTTCCCCACTCCCTTGTTTGGCATTCTGGATACCAGCGTGAAATGGTTGATAATGTTCGGTTAATGACTTGCTCCCACTTGCCAATTGATTAGAACCGGCCTCTATTGTTTTGGCTCCATCGGCAATCGTTCCAAGTCCTTCTTCAATCTGAGAAACGCTAGCTGGAACCTTTGTTAATTGATCAGTTAAAGTCCCAACAATTTCTTCAGTAACATTGGCATTGACTTCTTTTTCAACCACTGTTACCACTTTACTGATAATTTGCGAAGCTAAATAATTAGACTTCTGGTTTGGAGCATAGGTAATTGTTGTCTGACTACGCTCTTTGGTTGCCACTTTTTCTAGATTACTGGTAAAATCTTTTGGAATTGTCACTACCGCGTAATAAGTCCCATTCTGCAGCCCCTCATTGGCTTGGTCTTGATCTTTGACCGTTAGCTTCAATGCATCCTTTTGCTGAAGTGTTGTTACTAAGGCTTTCCCTTGTGCCCCTTCATCTAAATTAACAATAGCAACCGGGATATCCTGCATATTTCCATATGGATCCCAGAATGCTTTTAAATAAAAGAAACTATACATTACGGGAATGATTAATAGTCCCACCATAACAACATACTTCATCTTATTGGTTTCTTTTGATGTTTGTTTCATATACTCTCCTCCTACGAATAAAAGATTCCTGTTTTCAATATTTGCGTAATATTGTCAGTTATTTCTTCCAAAGCGAGTGGTTTTTTGTCAATATCCCACTCAAGCATCAAAGCAATATATAGCTTTACAAGAAGAAAAGAACAAAGCTCGACATTGCAAGGTTTCATCTGCTCTTCATCGATTGCTTTTTGAAGACGGCTCGCAATATATTGCTCCATATCTTGCTCTACCTTTTTTAAAAGTTGAAGAGCTGTTTCACTCATGAATAGATCAGCTTCTCTTTGAATGGTATTTAACAACTTCGATTGTTTCCGATAACGCAATATCGTAAGCAATGTCTCATGAACCGTTTCAAAAAAGGGTAAATTTGCCTTTTCAATTTCTTCAATCGCTTCCTTAATTTTGGCTCTTTCTTCATCGACAAAATATTGAAATAAGGTATCTTTATCTTTGAAATAGTGGTAAATCGTACGCTTGGTGACACCGGCGGTTTTGGCTATTTCATCCATGCTTACCTTTTTATAACCATATGTCGTAAATAAATCACGAGCCGTATTGATAATTTCTAATTGTTTTTTCATTTTATCACCCAAAGTATACTATTTATCCCTTTCAGTATACTAGTATATTCTTCTCATAAAGAAATGTCAACTAAAATATGACATTTTTCGTAAAATTATAGCGGACCACTTCGTTTGATCATCAAAACTGTATTAACATTTCCATTGATCACGGCATCCAATCCTGTGGGTAATATATTGATACTTGAACAGCAAGACACAAAGTATCACCAGGTATGAAGTGGACTATGCCCTTCTTGACAAACTAGTATTATAAGAAAGTGACGCTTCCATAAGGACCAATAGTTCCTTATGATCTTGTTGGTTATCATGCCTCTTTTTGATCTACTCCTATAATGTAAATATATACTAAAAAGAAGATATTAACATCCTCTTTCCTTATTATTTATTAATAATTTCAGCCTTACACAATGAAACAAAAGCTGGATTACTATTATCATTTCCTACTACTACAACCATTCCATATTCACTTCGTAAAATAGTACCTTGTGCTACTGTCTGACCACCAGCATTAATATCCACACTAGGTGTCCCTGCTGGTAAATAAGAACGAATTGCGGCCTCACAGTTTGCATCACAACCTGTTGAAAGTGGTACTGGTGCTGGTAAATACGTAATCGCATCATTATAAGTACTACTCGTTATCGTAATAGAGGCAATTCGACAGATAGAAACAGCTTCTTGTGGTGTACCTTGATTATTCACTAATTGAAATAATCCTGAAGTTGGATTATTATTAGGGGCTGGTAGAAGTGATCCTGGACGACCACTGACATTATTACCGCTTTCCATTGCAATAATTAAATTATCGTTTGGATATAACGTAATAATTTGTTGAATAATATTTCGCATTTGATCAACACAGAAACATCCTGTTGTATTGGCAATTGAACCTGTTGGTCCGGTGGCCACTATCTTTAATACACAACTTATCTATAAAATTAGGGTATGTCAAGAAAAGTGTGTAAGTAGTTAGGATATTATATAT
>CAJTRV010000026.1 GCA_910578855.1 uncultured Bacilli bacterium | reverse complement strand
TTCAATTAAAGAAAAAGATTTTAATAAATTTAAAAATATAGTTGAACATAAAAATAATCTTATTTCTGATAAAATGAAACAGGCTTTAAAACTTTATAATACTAATATTAGATACATACAAAATTCATTTCATTACGACATTAACAATGGCGTTATTGAGGGCAAAAATAATCTTATTAAAAGCATTAAAAGAATTGCTTTTGGATATAGAAAATATGATCACTTTGTTGCTAGAATTTTTCTCATTTCTGGTATTATAAAAGGATGATTTTCGTCATCCTCATATATATAGTTACTTGTATCTCTTTAATGTTCACCAACACTATTTGACAAAGAACCTTTTAATCGTCTTTGAAAATGAATATTCCAAGGGAAGTTTCATTAAACTGAACATATCTTTCAAAAAAAATTATTTATTTTAAAAGAGATTGAAATTACCATTATAACATAGGAAATAATAACTTAATACCAATCAAAAATACACACTAATAACCAATCATTTAAAAGTGTGTCCATTTTAAATTCCCATGGACACACTTATTTATTTTTCTTTTTGCAAGGCACGATAAGTAAAAAAGAAGATGGCGAGTCCTAAGCAAAAAGCACCAATCCAAAAAAGTGGTTGTTCGAATGGCCCTGTTTTTGCCTTACTCATAATAAAATCTCTTAATTGATCTGACAGCTCATTTAACTTATCGACAATTCCTAATATTTGTATTCCCATTATTATACTTCCTTTCTAATACTTTTATGACCCTTCATCAATTTCTTAATTCCATGCGGATGAGGAAATGCAATTGTCAAAATAGATTTATCAACCCCAACGACAATCCCCCGGCCAAAGGTATCATGAACAACATGGGTTCCAACTTCATAAGTTGCTTCAGGATCAATACTATTTATCATATGGCTACGTGGAGCAAATGATTGTCGTTCATCGAAGCACTTTTCAATGTAATCATCACCAATCTCAGCAATAAAGCGACTTGGAGGATTCATACTATCCATTCCATAAAGGGTTCTCCTTCTAGCATTCATAATCCAAAGTACTTTTTTAGCTCTTGTAATTGCTACATAGCAAAGTCTTCGTTCTTCTTCCAAACCATCCACTTCCAACATAGAATTATTATGAGGAAAAATCCCTTCTTCTAAGCCGATTAAAAACACATAATCAAACTCTAGACCCTTAGCTGAATGAATCGTCATAAGCGTTACAACATTAGAATTATCCTTATGTTCTTCAACGTCAGCAACAAGACTAATTTCCATCAAAAATTCTTCTAATGAGATAATCCCATTTCGTTCTTCAAAACTCTTAGTAATCGATTTAAATTCTTCTAAGTTTTCTAAGCGAATATCCGCTTCAATCGTTTTCTCACTCATAAGTTCATTACGCATGCCACTTTGCTCTAAAACCGCATCAACTAGTTCTGTTAATGAAAGTGTTTCCCTCTCAACCGATATTTTCTCAATTACTTGCTTAAATCCCAGTTCTTTTCCACTATCAATGGCCTCATATAAACTACACCCACGTTCAAAAGCTTTCTCTGTCAAATTTTGAATCGTTTTGGTCCCGATTCCTCGCTTTGGTGTATTGATACATCGTAGTAAACTCACATCATCATAATGATTGTAGATTAACTTTAGATAAGCAATCAAATCTTTTATTTCCTTACGATTATAGAAATAAAAGCTTCCAACTACTTTATAAGGAACATTCGCTTGTAGTAATGCTTCCTCCATGTTACGAGATTGTGCATTGGTCCGATACAAGACAGCAATGTTATCCAAAGATACACCAGTTTGAATTAGTGATTCAATTTCTTTTCTAACATAGAATACTTCATCTTTTTCATCCGTCGACCGATAATATTTTAATTTAACACCATCTTCGTTATTGGTCCACAAATTCTTCTCTTTTCGTTCCTTGTTATGTTTAATCACATCATTGGCTGCATTTAAGATGTTCTTTGTCGATCGATAATTTTCTTCCAGCATAATCACTTTTGGTTTTTGATAATCTTTTTCAAAATTTAAGATATTACGAAAATTAGCGCCTCGAAACGAATAAATACTTTGATCGTTATCACCAACGACACAGATATTTCGATACTTTGCACTGATCATTTTAATTAATAAATATTGTGCATGGTTGGTATCCTGATATTCATCAACTAAAATATATTGAAATCGTTCCTGATATTGTTTTAATACATCGGGATATTGCTGAAATAATGTAAGTGGCAACATCAACAAATCATCGAAGTCAACCGAATTATTAAGATGCAATTTATTGTCATATTTTTCATAGACTGAAGCGACAATTTCTTCAAAGTCCGTCATCGCAATTCGCTCATAGTCAAGCGGTGTAACAAGTTCATTTTTGGCACTACTTATTTTATTACGAATGGCCCTCGGGTTATATTGCTTCACATCTAAGTTCATATCCTTCATAATCTTCTTAATAATCGTAAGTGAGTCATCACTATCTAAGATAGTAAAATTACTCTTATATCCTAATCTCTCATAATTCTCTCGCAAGATTAACAACCCAAATGAGTGAAACGTAGATATCTGAATCTGATATCCTAAGGGACCTAACATCCCAACAATTCGTTCTTTCATTTCCTTCGCTGCCTTATTGGTAAAAGTAATTGCTAAAATAGCTTCAGGATCAACCCCGATATTTTGTATTAAATAAGCAACCCGGGTTGTTAATACTTTGGTCTTCCCACTACCAGCTCCAGCTAAAACAAGCAACGGTCCTTCGGTGGTCATTACTGCTTCTCGTTGTTCTAAATTTAATTCTTCTAAAGTCATCATCATCACGCCTATCTTCTTTATCATTGTATCATATTTGTATAGTAGAACAAAGACTATCCCACAATAATCCAGAAAAAAACTAGTAATTACTAGCTTTCCCTCTTCTTTAAGATATTTATATAAAATTAATTTTCAAATACTACCACTGCGCGAGAGCCACCATTCGTAGCGGCACCGCCTCCATGACGACTGAAAAAGAACACTCCAGTACTGCTGCCAATGCACGCGGAACCACTGCGGGTGGTCCAAGGAGAAAGCACAATAGGCATGAAAGACTGATCATTATACCAGCTACCACTAAGGGTTTCATTCTTCTTTACGATTTCCCTCGTTGCATCACCAAGTTTTCCTTTGGTAAAATCATAATCATGGTATTGTGATGTTTTTTCATATAGATCGTAATACTTACTAGCAGGCATATTGGAGGCATTAAAGCCACTATTTGCATAGGCAATATTCCCTGATTCGTCTTTCAAAACACCCATCGTTCGCTCCCAAGTTCCACCGCTCATATCGTAAATACCAGTGATGTTTCCGGTTGTCGAAGCATTCACCCCAGCTTGTTTATAATCGCGCCCAGCTTCACAAGCTGTCATATTACTTTTCGTGCTAGCACTCACACTCGCTCCACTACAACCAGTAATAGTAGACACGCATTGCTCCACACTAGTTGTTCCGGTATTGACATTATTAATCCATACTTCCGTGCATGTTCCATTCGTACAACGTCCATACATTGACTGTGTTAAATAAGCTACTGCTCCCCACTCCATATTTTTTATCATATGGCTATCGTAACTACTAAGACCATAGGTACTGGTGGTACTCAGTTTACGAATGGTATCGAATGTTGTTTTATTATCTAGGTTTGTCAGCGACCTACGATTTGGTTTGATCGTTGGAGTTGCACTATCTCCCGTCATCTCAAATTTTCCAACCCAAATTCCAGCAAGTTCAGTACTTCCAAATGTAAACGCTGGATGCGTTAGCCACTCACCATTTTGATTCCCTTGACTTTTCAGTGTTTCCTTCTTTTCAAAACGAATTTTAATCTCCTGTTCATCACTAACTCCATTCTCAGCATTCCATAATTGATATCGGTACCGCGGTATCCAGACGAAATATCCTAGGATATCCTCCTCATTAATAGCTGTTCCAGGCTCTGCATTTTGGTAACTATTTCGACTACTACTGGTGACACTTACCGCATTGGCCCACTTTTTATTATCATAGTTATACCACAGACTATCAGTATTGGCTTTCACTGTATTTCCATTCGTATCAAACGTAACTGGAATCATACCATCTTGGATAACTGGTTCTTCGATGTCAAAAATACTTGGCTTTTCCGGGTCACTATTACCACCTTTTTGTCGCACATTGATTGTTAATTCTAAAGTTTTATTCCCTGTAGGAAGTATCGTCTCCTCGACTGGTATTTCAGCTCGAACAAGAAATTGCTTCTCCGTTCCAGCTAGTAGTTTATCCCCAATATTAATATCCTTCACTTGAAACTGAATTCCCGTTGGTTCCTGTTCATTTGCTTCCGTAATTCCTCCGATGCTTTCAATCACCGCATCCATATTTCCATTGTTCTTTAACACGACCATATACTCAACATAACTTCCGGGTACTTCTAATGTGACATCAAACACAGCTGAAAGCTTGTCCGTAATCTCCTTATGATTGGTCGTGGCTTGCTTACTACCATTTTCTTCGATACTAGTAAATAAAATATCCCAATTGGTCGAGATCGTTCCTACTCCATTAATTTTAATTGACGAAGAAATAGCGGCATATCCTAGGGCTATTATACAGATCACAAATAGAGCGGCACTTATTATTAATAATCGCTTCTGATTCTTTTTTGCATATCTCATTTAAAACACCTATCCTTATATTTCACCGATTTTTTTACTCTATAACTAGAATACCCATTCTTAGTTTTTTTGTCAAGCATTCAAATAGTCAAAATACAATGTAAAATATGAAAGTAACAATGATTATATTTTCTTCCTAAGATGTCCTCCGTTTATAAACCCTTTTAAAAGAAAAAGAGTATTGCACTTTGTCAACACTCTGACTAGTTTTTCACTAGCTTTTTTTCAATATAAGAAACCAGGTAATACATGATCGTTGCAACAATGCAAAGTATAATAATACCACTCATTACTAAATTCAAATTAAATACTTGTGAACCATACATAATTAAATAGCCAATTCCCTCTTTGGAAACGAGAAATTCTCCCATAATAATCCCAATTAAAGTCATACTAACATTGATTTTTAAAGCACTGACAATGGTCACAAAACTATTTGGCAATATAAGTTTAAAAAATAATTGAGATTTGGTTGCATGAAATGATTTTAACAAGCGAATTTTATTGGGATCTGTTTCAATAAAGCCTTGATAGACATTAATAATAGTAATAATAAGCGAAATTAACAATGCCATAATAATAATAGACTGAATTCCAGCACCAGCCCATATTATAATAATAGGACCAAGCGCTACTTTGGGTAAGCTATTGATAATTGTTAAATAAGGATCCAAGACACGTGCTAGAAATGCATTCCACCAAAGAATAGTAGCAATTAGAATTCCAAAGACAGATGCGAGGATAAAACTAAGACCTGTCTCATAAACTGTAATCCAAATATGATGCCATAAATCATTACTCTGATATAATCCAACAATTGTTTTTACGACCTCTCTAGGACTAGATGAAATAAACGTATTGATGATACCTTTATCAGCACATACCTGCCAAGCGACTAAAAATAATACGATAATTGATATTTGACTAATCATCACGAAACAACGATTGCGACGAATTTTCTTTAAATAATTTTGATGCTCTTTACTATACATGAAAATCAATTTCCTTCCATATTAAATCGTAATATTCACTGAATTCTTTACATTTACGATTCTCAATTGGGGTCGATCGATTCGTCATTTTGATTTCATGAATATTCTTCACAACTGCAGGTCGCGATGACAAAATGATGACACGATCAGACATTGAAATTGCTTCGGCCAGATCGTGAGTTACCATAATCGCACTTTTATGCTCTTTCTTAATAATTTGGTATACATCATCTGATACAGCTAACCGAGTTTGATAATCTAGGGCTGAAAATGGCTCATCTAGTAACAAAATATCAGGCTTTGTTGCCAATGTTCGAATTAATGCCACCCGTTGGCGCATTCCACCAGATAAATTAGAAGGATAACTATGGATAAAGTCTTTTAACCCATAAGTCTCTAATAAATCTAAAACATATTGTTTGTTTTCCTCTGTCAATTCTTTCCTAATTTCCAGTCCCAACAAACAGTTTTCTAGAATGGTTTTCCACTCGAAGAGACAATCTTGTTGAAGCATATAGCCAACAGTTCGCTGATCAGGAAGATCAATCACTCCTCCTGACTTTTCTTCTAGTCCACATAAAATAGAGAGTATGGTACTTTTTCCACATCCGCTAGGACCCACAATACTGACGAATTCATCTTCTAATAAAGAAAAAGAAAAATCCTCAACCGCCGGGATTTCTCCCCGCTTCGTATGATAAATTTTTCTTAGATTTTCAATATTCAATATTTTCTTCATTATTTACTCATATAAGTTGTATCTACTAACTTATCATATGGTGCTTTCTTATCTAATTCTCCAGCACTACTCATAATTGTTTGAATATGATTAAAATCATCTTCATTAATATAAGTCGTTTGGTACCATGAATCATTGTCCTGATATCTTTTTACAATCTTCTCTAAATCACTTAATGATGTATCTGGAAAATAGTCTAATATTTTTTTGGCAATATCTTTATTAGAATGATTATGAGCATATTCTAACCCTTTATCAATCGCTCTACTATATCCCTCAATCACATCTGGATTTGCTTCAATATAGCTCTTTTTGGCATTGTACGCAGTATAAGGTACAGTTCCCCCTAATTCACCAACTGATGCAACAACATAACCATATCCTTGTTGTTCCATTTGTAGTGCTTGTGGTTCTCTTAGTGCAAGTATAAGAAGTCGCTAATATTGTTCAAAATAAATTTCCATATAAAATACTATAGAAGACAGGAAAAAGTCGGCTTTTTTTGGTATAATCTTACTAGAGGTGTTATTTATGAAGTGCTTAAAATGTGGTAATGGCAATATGATTATTAAACTAGGACAATATGGATTATTTGCAGCATGTGACAACTTTCCTAATTGTAGAAATACAATTAGGTTAAATAAATTTTTATATGAAGTATTAAAAAAAGATGGTATCAATATTTATGGCTGGGAATACAAATGTTGGAAATGTGGTAAAAACACAAAAGTTTATACCTATCTTATAAATAAACAATTAAAATCATACATGGGAGAACATACTGAATTGGGAAGTTTAGGTCTTGATACGCTACCACCAGTTGATCAATATTTAAAGAAAAATTATAAAACTATTAATAAGAATTTTAGCAAAACACTAAATACTTATTGTACATCAAATAATTGCGCACATTGCAATGCATTAATTGGAAATCATTTTATAGTTGAAGATCCACATGATATCTTTGATGATTGGATGGAAGGAAATTTAGATAAATATTTAGTAGAAAATATCCCTTTTGATAAATTTAATATTAAAGAGGAAGAATTAGTTGGATTAGAAAATTATTTTGTACAAATATTTTAAAATAACGAAAGGAGATTAGCTATGAAAAACAATATGATAATATATATATCAAAAGATGGTAATGTAAAAGTTGATGTTAATATTCAAAATGAAGATATTTGGCTGAGTCAAGATATAATGGCTAATCTTTACGATACTACTAAACAAAATATAAGTTATCATTTAAATAAGATATTTAAAGAAGAAGAACTTCATAAAAATTCAGTTGTCAAGGATTTCTTGACAACTGCTAGTGATGGCAAAAATTACAATGTTTTACACTATAATTTAGATGCTATTATTGCTGTTGGATATAGAATTAATTCTAAGAAAGCAACTGAATTTAGGATATGGGCAACTAAAGTTTTAAAACAATATATGATTAAAGGTTTTGCTTTAAATGATGAGAAATTAAAAAATAATGGTGGAAGTCCATACTTTGAAGAGTTACTTGCTAGAATTCGTGATATTAGATCCTCGGAAAAGATATTCTGGAGAAAAGTATTAGATATTTATGCAACTTCAATTGATTATAATCCGAAAGATAAATTATCCATAAATTTTTTTAAAACTGTGCAGAATAAGATGCATTATGCTACGCATGGGCAAACCGCAGCTGAAGTTATATTCACACGAGTTGATTCAAAAAAAAATAATTTAGGTCTTACGAATTTTAAAGGGAATTATCCAACAAAGACTGAAACTGAAATTGCTAAAAACTATTTAACTGAAGAAGAATTAAATGTTTTAAATAGAATGGTATCTGCTTATTTAGATGTTGCAGAAATTAATGCTTTAGATAGACATCCAATGACTATGCAAGATTGGATAAATGAATTGGATTCATTTTTAAAAATGACTAGGAAGGATATATTAAATGGATCAGGTACGATATCACATAAAGAAGCATTAGAAAAAGCCCATAAAGAATATGACAAATATATGCAAAAACATTTAACTACTGCTGAACAAGATTATTTGGAAATACTAAATAAAGAAGTAGAAGAAATTGATAAATGATATATGAAGATAAAATATGTCAGAGAAATTTTTAAAAGCAATGGGACTATTAAATGATTTAGATTTAGAAATGTCTAACAGAATAAAAAGAATAAGACAGCTTTATGAACCTAGTAGAAAAGATTTGGATACTTTATTCTCATTATATAAATTGAATATATTAAAATATACTAATTTAAATGAGATATCAAATATATTAGAAAATTATGGATATTTCATACCAGAAATATCAAATGTGGATATTAGTGATAAAAATATAATCTCAAATAGGAGCACTGAAACAGAACAAACAATTATAAAAGATGATTTACCAATAACTAGTAGCGTACAAAATATACCATCAGATTTTCAAACCGAAGATTCATCTGAAAAAGTTAAAGAATTTGTTATCCAATTAAAAGAAAGATTTTACGCGAGTACAGGGTTTTAAAAATACTTTTTATATAATAAAATTGACTTAGAAACGGAGTAGATGTTATGAATATAAAAATAAACGAATCACAATTTGATTTAGTTTTAGATATGATACAAAACCAAAGTACAAGTAAGAAAGAGCAATTTGCAACTTTAATAGGGAAAATAGATAATGATTCTAATTTAGATGTTGAATCTTTTGAAATATGGCCAGATCATCTATTAGAACAAACCGAAACCAGTGTTGAACCTAAAGAAAATAGTTGGAATTGGGTTCTGTATAATATGGTATCGCAGAATTGTGATTTTGTAGTTACCCTACATACACATCCAGAGTGGTTTGGGTCACAAATTTTAGATGAAACAGATGCAGAAACTTTTAAACAATGGTCAAATTTTTTTGAAGAAAAAATGAATAATGTAATATGTATAAACGGAATAGCCGCACAAAATGGCGGTTTAATGTTTGTAATTTATGACAAAAATACAAATAGATTTGAAAAAGTTGGATGCCAAATTGATAATAAAATTATACCATCTACAAAAGGAAGATAAAATTTGTATAATAAAGAAATATAAGTAAGTATTGAATAGGAAAGAATTCATCATAAAAATTTCCGTGCAGATTAATATTAAACGACTGTTCAAAAACGAAGTAAATAATTCCTTCATTTTTGAACATTAATAATTTTTATACTTTCTCATTTTAATGATAAATTGCAAAAATTATTACGCTAAATATTATAAAGCTTAAAACAAAAAAAGCCCTACCTTATTTTTTAGAGTACAAGGCTTTTTAATTTTAAAATTTACTACACTTAAATTTGATGATATTACTCTCGAAGTATATTCATCTTTTATAAAAATATTTTTACTGAATAATATCATTGGTATTCAAAACTTTTGAGATAAGTAGCCTTTCTAAAGAAGATATTATAGGTAAAAATAAAATAATTAAGACAATTGAAATACATTAACAATTAAACGTGTAAAAGAGAAAAATCAGAAACTAAAAATAAACTAGTTTCTGATTTTTCTTAAAGTATTATTTTATAATTTTTCTCATAGTTTTAAATAAAAGGAGATAAGTTATGGATTCTAATGATATTATAAGAAGCAAAGAAGTAAAATATAAAAATAAAGAAATACTTTTAGAAGTAGCCCTTTCCTTAAATAAAGAGTTATTTGATGAAAATAAAATATCATATAAAATGTTTAAATATACAGAAGAAAATATCTTGAAAGAATTAAAACATTGCAATGTAAATGGTGCGCATTCTATTTCATAAAAATATAGTATAATGCCATTAGAAAGGAGAAGAAAAATTGGATTTATATACTGTTCGAAAGCAGTTAAATATGGGAATGCCACTTACAAGTATAAAACTTAAGGTAACGGATTATGCAAGAGTATCAACGGATCATTTAGAACAAAAGAAATCCCTTCAAAATCAAGTAGAACATTTTGAACAATATATAAAACAAAATCCAAATTGGACTTATGTGAGAGGTTATGTGGATGATGGAATAACTGGTACAAGTGATATTAAAAGAGATAATTTTATGAAAATGATTGAAGATGCTAGAAGTGGCAAATTTGATTTAATTGTCACCAAAGAAATTTCTAGATTTTCAAGAAACACTCTTGATAGTATTAAATATACACGAGAGCTTTTATCCTATGGAGTGGCTGTTTTATTTGTAAATGATAATATTAATACAGCTATGCCCGATTCGGAATTAAGATTAACCATAATGGCTTCTATGGCCCAAGATGAAATTAGAAGATTATCAGAACGTGTTAAATTTGGTATGAATCGCGCAATAGAACGTGGAGAAATTCTCGGTAATAATATGCTCTATGGTTATAAAAAAGAGAAAGATACAGGTGTACTTAATATTATAGAGGATGAAGCAAAAATAGTTAGAAGAATATATGAACTCTATGGAATTGAAAAATTATCATTATCCAAAATTTCGAAAACATTAAATAGTGAAGGTTTAAGAACGTGTCAAAATAAAAAATGGTGTATTTCTACAATTTCTAGAATGATTGAAAATCCAAAATATAAAGGATACTATTGTGCTAAAAAATCAGAAATAGTAGATTATATGACCAAAAAGATAAAATACTTTGAAAAAGATGATTGGATTATCTATGAGGATAAAACAAGAATACCACCAATTATTGATGAAGAGTTGTGGGAAAGGGCTAATACACGTTTAGTGACAAGAAAAAAAGCATTTAGCGAAAGAAAAGAAAAGAAAAATATATATAAAAACAGATATTTATATAGTGCTAAAATTTATTGTGCAGAGCACAATACCGTTTTTCATAGAAGAGAGTTTAGGCGAGTTAAAAAAGACATTACTTGGGTTTGCTCCGAATACTTAAAAAATGGTAAAACTACTTGTGATTCACCCAATATTAGAGAGTCGGAGTTAGACACGATTTTTAAAGATTTAATATCTAAACTGCAGATTGATTCTAAAGATATCATTGATATTCTAATGAATTATTATAAACATTTAGAAATAGATACAGGTATTGATGAAAAAATATCATCAATAAAAAAAGAAATCAATAATCTATATACTAAGAAAGATAAGATATTAGAGTTAAGTATTCAAGGTGGATTATCAAATGAAGAATTTTACGAGAGAAACAATCTATTCAATAATAAAATAAATACTCTTACTAAGGAATTAAATCAACTTAAAATTGATAAAGATAAGTTAAAAACTACAACTGATAAAACTAAAGAATTAAAAAATAATTTGAAACAAAAAGTTAATTCTAAATCTATGATAACTAAAATTATTAGTTCTCTATTAGATCATATTGTAGTATCTAAAATAAGTAATAATAAGAATAATATGGAATTAAATATATTTTTATCTTACAAAGATAATGATAATAAAAAACTACAACCGATTTTAAGAAGTAGTTATGAATTTAAACGCGGATATGATACGAAGGGAACGAAAAGATATAAAGTCTATTACCAAATGAATTGTTATTTTGGTGATATGTAATTTTTCACTAGGTGACTTCATTCTCGTGCACTTTGTTCAAACAAGGTAACAAAGTCACCAGTACCACCCATGAATGCTCCACTCATTGCTGCAAAGGCAATACTCGTATCAATTGATAAATCATTTTTAGGATCAACTCCATTTTGTTTTAGAGCCCATTCGAATGTCATCTCGGGCATTCCACCCCTTCGGTTCTAATAGTGATAATCTAGTTGCATGTTCAAAACAATAAAAACATATTGTTATATGAGGAGGTATCCCATGAAAATACAATATTTTTATGACAACCAGAGTAAAATTACATTACAACAGATCATCGAAAAATATCTGATTGATTACTTCATGAATCAGAACAATGAACCATAATCAAACATTTAAAGCTGGTATTTATATAAGATTGTCCCGTGAAGATGAAGAAAAAACATTAGAAAGCGAAAGCATTACCAGCCAACGAGATTTACTAATAAGTTATGTAAAACAACACCATTTTCAACTAATTGATGAATACATTGACGATGGTTACACGGGGACTAATTTTGAACGACCAGCATTTAAACAAATGATTTATGACATTGAGCAAAAACGAATTAATATGATAATTACCAAAGATCTATCACGTTTAGGAAGAAACAACGGAAAGGTCAGTACCTATCTCGATGAATATTTTCCACAACATAATATTCGATATATTGCTATCAACGATAACTACGACTCTTTTATTGAAAGTCCTAGTAATGATATGATTGCTTTTAAATCAGTATTCAATGACTATTATTGCGGAGATATATCTAAAAAAGTGCGAACAGGGCTTCGGACCAGAAAAGAAAAGGGATGGTTTACTGGCTGGAAAGCTCCCTATGGCTACCAAATAGATCCAAACGATAAACATCATTTAATTATCGATTCAAAAGTCAGTCATATTGTAAAAAGAATCTTTCAACTCGCCTATGATGGAGCTAGTCCTAGACAAATTGCTAACATACTATCTTCTGAACAGGTCGCAACACCATCCATGTATGCAAACTTAAAGAAAGCTTCTCCATTTTGGTGTGCTAGAACAATTAGAGAGATGTTAACCAATGAAACTTATATTGGAAATCTTACCCAAGGTCGTAGAAAAAAGATCAATTATAAATTAAAAAAAGAAGTAAGAACCTCAAAGAATGATTGGATTATTGTTAAAAATACCCATGAACCTTTGGTTGATGTCCAAATTTTCACTTCCATTCAACAGATTCTATCCATCAATAAACGAAAAAGGCAACCAGTTACAAATAGAAAACGGCTTCAGGGACTACTATACTGTAAAGAATGTAATCATGCCTTAACCATAAGTTCTAGTAACGATAAAAAACGTTACTATTGTGCCTGTTCGTATTATCGAAAATACAGCAAATATCATGTCTGTACCCCCCATACATTTAATTATCACACCTTAGAATCCGTAATTCTAACAAACCTGATTACCATCTGTCAACAACAATTTCAAACCAGTAAAGGCATCGATGTGCTCAAAAACTATGTCAAACACCAACAGCATCAAAATCAATTAGACCATAATATCAGTCAACTAAAACAAGACATAAAAAAGATCGAACAAGCCATCGAAACCTGTTATCTCGATTATTGTAAAAAAGAAATACCCAAAGAACGCTATGACAATGTCAATCAAAAATTAGAAATAGAAATCAAAGAAAAACAGCTGCTTCTCAATACCGTAATCCACAAACAAGCAACGCTAAAGAGAAATCAAGAGCATTCATTTGATTATGAAGCCACCATCCAACAATTTCTAAAACCAGAGCATATCACTAGAAATATGATCATCGATATGATTGAAAAAATATATATCACAGAAGATAAAAAAATTGAAATTTACTTTCGCTTTCCTGAAGGTAATCAAACTCCTACAAAATATGATACAATAAAAAGGAAAGAAAATTTTTATGAAGAATAAAGGAGTCATTATGAAGAAATATCACCAACAAAAACAACTTAAGCAGAGAATTATCATTAGCCTTATCACTTTTGTCTTTCTCTTTTTACTAACCTGCTATGAACAGGAAATTAGACAATTTTTGAATCACTTCATGAATCACTCTTCTTATACTTTAGAAACAATTCCAGCATATCACGAAGAACCCTATATCACCATGAATAATAATCAACCAAATTTTACAGAAGAAGAACGTAAATTTACTGGTGAACGCTATAGTAAACTCGATCTTCTTGGACGCTGTGGCAGCGCTCTAGCTCGGGTCGGAATTGATACCATGCCAACTGAAAAACGCGGAAGTATTGGCCAAATAAAGCCATCGGGATGGCATACGATTAAATATGATCACATCAACGGAAAATATTTATATAATCGTTGTCACCTAATTGGATATCAATTAACTGGTGAAAATGCCAACCCCCAAAATCTAATCACTTGTACCCGTTTTATGAATACCACTGGGATGTTACTATTTGAAAACAAAGTAGCAAACTACGTTCGGAAAACAAACAATCACGTTTTATATCGTGTTACTCCTATTTTCGAAGGAACTGATTTATTAGCTCGCGGTGTTACAATAGAAGCCGAGTCAATCGAAGATAATGGCCAAGGAATACGATTCTATGTTTATATTTATAATGTTCAGGATGGAGTCAAAATCAATTATACGGATGGTACTAGTCAGCTCATCCAATAATTATTTTTACAATGGATAACGACTACGAGTATCAAAATATTCCCAAATACGATAGATAAAAAAACGAATCTCTTCAACAATGTCAAACAACTTACTTCACCTCCTAAAAGAAAGATAAATGATCCTTCTATTAGAATTATTCCCCTTCAATCGTAAATTTCCTTTTCCTATTTTATAACAATTCCTATAACCTATATTTTGATTAGTTTATTGCAGCTCATTTATTATGAACCAATTATCACCCAAGAGACGCTCCCCTTTTCGCCCTCCAATAACACTTTTTCCTTTCATATCAGATAATTTAAAATCATCATACTTTTCTCTAGAAACAATAAAACTTCCATCTTTTTTTGTCAATCCAGCAAACGTTACTAGATAATCTTTCTCACCTTGATTATATACATAGATTGTAGCTTCACTTCCACATAACCCTATATTCGCATCACCTGATAATACCGCAGCTGTTACTTTATCAGCACCTGGCACAAGATTAATTTCAACATCGAGACCTTCCTCTTCAAAATAACCAAGTGCATGGGCTAAATACTGTGGTGCATAAAACACACTGTGTGTAACCTCTGCTACTTTTACTTTTTGTAGACTACTATCTTTCTTATTTGTAATTGTAAAAACAGTTATTACAACAATAAGAAGTAGTACTACTAACGAAATAATAATTTTCTTCAAAACCTTTCCTCCTCCTGATTCATAATTAGTATATGAGACTCTAAAAAGTTGGTTTGGGCGCATTACAATTAAGAATCACCAATCACCCAAATTTACATAAAATACGGTTAGAGGAGAGATAATATGTATTTTATAAAGGTAGATGACGGAACTAAAATTGCGGTCGAAGATCTAAATCGTTCGAGTAATAAAGTAATTGTTCTTGTTCATGGCTGGCCCATTTCCAAAGATATGTATGAATACCAAAAGAATATTTTAGTCGGCCGTGGTTATCGCGTTGTATCCTTTGATATTAGAGGTTTTGGAAAATCAGATACAAGTGCTGGAAAATACAATTATGATCGCTTAGCAACCGATCTATGGTGTGTAATCGACAATTTAAAAGTAGATTCAGTAACCCTAGTGGGCTTTTCAATGGGTGGAGCTATATGTGTACGTTACATGGCCATGTTTGACAATGACTATGTTAATAAACTAGTATTAGCTGGAGCAGCTGCGCCATCATTTGATAAAACCATTCATAACCCATATGGACATTCAACAGAAGAGACCAATGCCTTGATCGACCTGGCCTATCGTGATCGACCACAAATGATTACTAACTTTGGCGATAAATTATTTGCTAACTACCATACCAAAGCATTTCAAGATTGGTTTCGCCAGTTATGTTTCCAAGCATCGGGAATTGGAACGATTAAAACAGCCATTTCCCTTCGGGATGAAGATGTTTTTGATGATTTAAAGACGATTAAAGTTCCAACGGCAATTTTACATGGAAAGCAAGATCAAATTTGTCCATTTGAATTTGCCACTATCATGGAAAGAGAAATCCCAAATGCAACCTTAATTCCCTTTGAATATAGTGGCCACGGTCTATTTTACGATGAATTAGAGAAATTTAATGAAGTCTTAATTCAATTCCTAGAATATTAAAAGCTTACCATTTATTAGTAAGCTTTTTTATTATGATAATGGTTCGTTGGCCTTGGCATTTAAAGTCATATCTGCTCTATGCCCCAGTTGATAGGCATAATAGCCAGCTGCCCCGATCATGGCCGCATTATCCGTACAATATTGAATCGGCGGAATGGACAAGTCTACTTGTTGTTGCTGGCACAACCGTTCTAATCGCTCTCGTAACCCTTTGTTAGCGGCAACACCACCAGCGACAATTAAATGCTCCACCTGATAATCCTTAATTGCCCGCATCGTCTTCTTCGTTAAGATTTCAATAACACGATTTTGAAATGAACAAGCCAAATTAGCAACGTTAATTTCATTCCCCCGCTGTCGTTCATTATGACTGAGATTTAATACAGCACTCTTTAAACCACTAAAACTAAAGTCATAACTCTCATCATCTTTAGGAAGGGGCAATCCATATGTATCTTCTCCAGTATGAGCTAACTGGTCCACCCTTGGACCCCCAGGGTAAGGAAGCCCCATCACCCTTGCAGCTTTGTCATAGCACTCACCAACCGCATCATCCAAGGTTCCACCAATATGCTTAAAGGAATAATCATCCTTCATATAGATGAGATCGGTGTGACCACCACTGACAACGAGTGCAATTAAAGGAAACTGCAGCGGTTTGACAAGATTATTCGCATAGATATGACCAGCAATATGATGCACTGGTACCAACGGTTTCTGATAAATATAGGCCAAGGTTTTCGCCGCTTGAACCCCGATTAACAAAGACCCAATCAAACCCGGACCATATGTAACCGCAATCGCATCGATTTCATCCATGGTCATATTGGCTTTCACCAAACACTCTTCGATAACAATGGTAATGTTCTCAATATGATGGCGACTTGCTACTTCTGGAACAACACCGCCAAACGTTGCATGAATATCCATCTGCGTCAATACCACCGTGGCAACCTCGTCACAACCATTACGAATAATCGCTACACTTGTTTCATCACAACTTGATTCAATTGCTAATATATAGGTCTGTTTCACTTTAACACCTTCTCCATCATAATACCATCTTCATCCTGATAATAATTTTTTCGAACCGAAATTTCTTCAAAGCCATATTTCTTATATAACTGAATTGCAGCTTCATTTCCACGACGAACTTCTAATGTAATCGATTGAACCTGTTTCATGGAGCAACGATGAATCATCTCCTCCACCAATAATGAAGCAACCTTTCCTCCACGATAATCTGTTTTAACATAAATATAATTTAATTCCGCCCGCTCATACATGACAGCATAATGGATAAAAGCGATCATTTCATGATGACTTTGATAAGCTAAATAAACAGAAAAGGGATCTTCTAAAAAAGAAGCTGGCGTAATATGAACATGAAAATGGGCAAGCATATCATTTAACGAATCGATATCAGCAACCGTACATTCAATAATCATGATTGCGCCTTCCGTAAATTTTCCTCAGCTTCTGTTAATTTTAAATACTCCGGTTTTACTTGATGAGGATGACAAACTGTATCATTTTGATGCCGATGAATCATCTTCATAAGATCCACTTGGGGTTCAACTACATCAAATCGAGAACTGGTATCATAACTAATATACGATACTTGACTATTGGCAGGAATCTGTAATACCAAATCATCATTGGTAATATAGCGATCCCTTAAATAAGCCCTACCATGTTGATCATAAATACCAGCAAATGAGGCATCGCGCCTAGCATCAATCAATGATACAGCAAAATCACCAGTAAACGGAGTAGTTGCAAGTAGCTCCAGTTCTGAAAGTGGAATTATATTTTTATGTAATGCCCACGCCATCGTCTTGGCAACCGTGACACCAATTCGGACCCCAGTAAACGATCCTGGACCAGTGACAACATAAATAACATCGATATCTTTTGGAGTTATCTTTGCCTCTTGAAATACCGTATCAATTAACGGCATTATTCGCGTTGATAACTGATGATCACTCGCTTCATTGCGGATACTGATCACCTCTTTATCATCAGTAATGGCAATGATCACTCGCCCACTCGCTGTATCGATGAATAAATTTTTCATAATACAGCCTCACATAGATCTTCATATTGTTGACCAATTGGTTTAAAGTAGAACACACGTGTATTCTCCCCAACGACTTTAATCGATACTTCAAGTCGTTCCTTTGGTAAAATATCTTTGATACTATCTGCCCATTCGATGACAACGACACCACCTTTTGTAAAATATTCTTCAATTCCCGTTCCGTCGGTATTCCCATTTAACCGATCAACATCCATATGATATAATGGCAATTCCCCCTCATATTCTTTAATAATGGTAAATGTTGGCGAAGTAATATTCTCTTTAATTCCAAGAGCTTGGGCAATCCCTTTTGTAAATAAAGTTTTTCCACTTCCCATATCACCATTAAGACAAATAATCATATTAGGAAACTTTTCGGATTCAAAATTTTGAGCCAATTCAATTGTCTCACTAATATTATGTGTTGTTACTTTATATTCCATTTTTATCACCATCTTTATTATAATATAAATGAATCCCTATTTACAACTATAAATAAAAAGAATTATAAAATACGTTCATTTTAATAAACATATCATAATATTAAAAATAGATAAAACTGATTTCCATCAAATTTTATCTATATTCTTTTATCATCTTATTCATAAAAAGCATCTAACGAAAGGGTTGTACTAGTTCCAAACCATTTATAATGACCATCTTTCATATTTTTATACTGCTCTAATGTTCCAGCTGGAACCTTTATTTTTAAATCTCGATTATTCCCACCAAAAATATTATAGCCTAATGTTTGCGGGACATTTCCTTTAAATTCAACATGCTTCAATTTTGCACTTGCTGCTACAGAGTTAATCCCTAATTCTATAACAGTTTCTGGAATTACAAGTTGTTCAACATTGATTCCATATATACCATTCTGTTTTATTCTTTCCAATTTACTTGGCAAAATAAGCGAACGACATGTAACAGCATAAAAGGCATTTCTATCAATTGTTGTCACTGTATCTGGAATCACAATCTCATCACGATTAGATCCAGCATAACTATTTAAACTTGTTTTATTCTCACTTCCATCACTATTCCGATTATAGACAAATGCTTGATCTATCGGCAACTGATTGTTACGAAAAGCACCACCACCAAGACTAGTTATAGTAGTAGGGAGCACTAGTTCTGTTATACGGTTACTTCCAAAAGCACTTTCCCCAATCATCGTTACTGAAGTAGGAATCACAACCTTCTTTAATTGATTTAAATAAAAAGCTTGTCCGCCTATCGTTGTAATGGTATCAGGGAAAATAACTGATGTAATTCCAGAATTCGTAAATGCCTGATCGGCAATTTTCGTAATCGTCACTCCATTAATCGACCCCGGAATCACAAGATCACCAGTTTCAATATAACCATTGGAATTTCCCCAGCGACATAAAAACTTAGTAATGGTTTCACCAGTATTATTGGTTTGAAAACACTCTTCTAATGTTGTAACTAGACCACTACTATCCACTACCTTTTGACGCACTTCAAGATTTAATTCTAATGTTTTGGATGTTTCTGGTAATTTTGTTTCACCAGTTGGAATCTCCGCTCTAACAACAAATGTTATTTCACTACCAGCAAGCAAATCATCACCAATACGGATTCCACTCACTTTAAATTGAATTCCCGTTGGATCTTTGCTATTGGCTTCGACGATTCCCTTAACCTTAGTAATAACTGCATCCGTATTCCCATTATTTCTGACTGTCACATTATAACTAATATAGCTGCCAGGAGATTCTAAATCAACATCAAAAATAGCGGTTAATTTATCGGTAATTCGACTATCATTATTAATGGCACCTTTACTATCTTTCTCCGCAATATTCGTGAACAGAATATCCCAATTCGTGGAAATCGTTCCCGTTCCATTGATTTTAATCGAGGAAGAAAGAACTGCATATCCAAGTGTAATCCCAAGAATCATAAATAGGGCAACACTTAAAATCAATAAACTTTTCTGTTTCTTTTTTACAAATCTCATTTGAAATACCATCCTTACCATTATAGCTTAAATTTTTATTCATTCCTTTATTATTATATCATAACTCTTGTGGATATTCTATCATTTTGATTTTCCCAGTACGCTGAAAAAAAGTTTTATCAATACAAACATTAAAATATTATGTAGACCTATTCGATATTAGCAACACCTTAAGATGATTTTTATAGCAACAATCTTGGGCAATCTATTACTGATATTTAATATACCAACTGTCAAACCATCTACAAATAAGTCATACAAAATTATATGCACAAAAAAACCTTGAATTTCAAGGTTTCTCTTCTTTATGGTGGGCAATGCAGGAGTCGAACCCGCAACCTTCTGGTTCGAAGCCAGATGCTCTATCCAGTTGAGCTAATTGCCCGTACAAATACATTATACACCAATTATGTTATAAATTCAATCTATCATTCCAAAAAAAAAATAAAAAATTGGCAACTACCTATCTTCGCATACACTATTGTCGGCGT
>CAJTRV010000025.1 GCA_910578855.1 uncultured Bacilli bacterium | reverse complement strand
TTTTAATTTTGACTACTTTTTCAGCAGTCTCTCGATTAACTTCTTGTTCCCGGAATAAGGCTTTCATTCTAAGATACATAATCGGTGGTAAACATAAAACACCACTCCCGATCACAAAATGGGTTACTGGTGATAAATGCGAAAATGCTGGTCCAAAACAGGTTGAACATAAGGTTATCTCAGCTAATACAACACCACCAATTAGTCCCATTTCAATTTGGTTAATAAGCCGAAACTTTCTAGTCGCCCATATCCAGATCAGAATAAAATTTTATATTCCCTTTGCTCCTTGCCATTTCATTACAAATTTGTTGTTCCGCTACTTCATTTGACACATCATATTCATCATTATACATCATAATCACCTCAAAAAGTGGTTATAATATAGCATATATTTTGGAGTATAGCAAGCAAAAAATCGGATACTACCAGAAAAAATATCACTCTTCAACTAATTTATTAAGGGCTCCAAAGGCACCTTCAATTCCTAGTTTCACATACTTACCAATCTGGTCAGAAACCCGGAATCCCAGATTAGAAACTTTGTTGCTGTAATCTTTATTAGCATTTTCTAAATAATCGTTGACATCGACTTTTTTACCCGCTGCTACATCAGCTTCAAATTGTTTGATTTGTTCACTGGTAAAGCTCGTTTTTTTATGTTGTTCATATTCATAATATCCAGTTGCTTGTGACAAATATAATGTTAAAAACGTAATCGACAAAAAAGTAAAACAATATTTAAAGATCTTTTTATAGATTTTAACCTTATCTTCTTGTTTCATCCTATCCTCCTAGATATTCTGTTAACACGGTTGATAATGCTTCAATGGTATTACTTACTTCATCAATGGTATTTTCATAACCACCACACTCAATTAAAATCGCTTTATTATGCAAATCCTGATTATAAATACCATTCACATTCGCCCCTTTTTTGGTTAAAACACCTCGACTTAAATTAGGATATTTTTGATTAATTAATGTATTTAAACGGTTGGAAACTTCTAAATTTTGCTGATAATTTTTATTGTTTAAACCAATTACGAATAATACCTTGGCATAATTTTTTCCATCAATGGTAATCGTTGAAGCTTTTTTGGTAATCGCATCACGGTGAAGATCAATTAAAAGATCTAAATTTTGATATTTTTCTAAGGCATTGGTCATAAAAGTTCGACTAGCCTTATAACTATCTTTATTGGTCCAACTATTTAATTTCATAAATTCATTAATATCACCTTCTTCAACAATAGAAGGAATACCACTATCATTTAATTTTTCACGTAACAAATATGAGGCCATCATCACATTAGGGGTAATATTATAAGCTTCTAAGTTCTTCATACTATAGTTTTCTAATTGATGCGTATTATAAATATAGACACGAGGATCTTTGTTATTAGATTCTGGTTTGGGATCCACAATATATTTCGTTGTCTGCTCCGTCGGTTCGGTATTATCGGCTTCATTTTTATCATTGGTAACCATTCCTGCTGCTTCAGTAGTATCCTTATAATGAAATACCTGTTCTAAGGTTACAACCGGATTTTTCATGTCAATCCCCGTTAAAAACTTCGTTGCCTTGGTGACCAGATTTTGATTATTTTTTTCATATAATAAATGATGATTGCTATCCTGCATCATCGCTCGTAAGAAATCCTCATTACTAGTAGTCAATTTCATCTGTAATAAAACGCCAGCTGTCACTTGGTATCCAACATAGATAAAAAACAAATAACAAAGATAGCGAATTTTAAATCGATGCTTTTTCTTCTTTTTTGCTACAAATCGTTTGGCCATCATATCCCTCCTCGTCAATATTATATATGATAAGAAAAGCAAAACATGTCGTTTTATACATGGGCCATAAGTTATTTCCCTTTGTGATTTACTAATAATAACTAATGAAGAAGGTGATAACATAAATTTGTTCTGAAAAAATAAGATACCAAAATTAATGTTCTGTATTACCTATAGAAAAAAGGACAAACACCAACCCAAATATGATTCTTCTTTCATTTAATAACCAAAAAAGAAAAGAGTCTATCATCAAGATAACTCTTTTTGGCTTTGCTTAGGAATTTATTAAGACTTTCGGCATTTGATATAGTAATACTATTCAAAATGAAGTACGTGATTTAATCCCTCACTAATAACATCACTTAGTTTATCAATGACAAAATCGACTTCTTTTGGGGTGACAATTAAATTATAACCAATTGGTGTTAGAACCTCAAAAATCAGTTGTTTTGTTTCTTCCTCGCTTAGACTTCCTATCATGCCTAATAAGTTTACTTTATCCTCTTGGTTTACAACAATCTCCTTTTTTAAGTAATTAACACTTCCAGCGGGGGCTAGTTTGCTACTAGGGTTATGCATATTCGATTTGGTATAAGAGAAATGTTTGTGCATAAAACCAACTGTATCACTAACTACAGTCACAAGATCAACCACAGTTGGAATCCCGATGGCCATTACTGGAATCCCCAATGTTTCTTGACTAATCTCTTTACGACTATTTCCAACTCCACTCCCTGGATGAATTCCGGTATCCGTCATTTGGATTGTTTTATTAACCCGATCAATTGAGCCGCTTTTTAAAGCATCAATCACAATGACAAAATCCGGTTTGATATGCTCGGCAACCCCTTTTATAACAGAGGCTGTTTCAATCCCTGTCTGCCCCATTACCCCAGGATTTAACGCGGCAATATTGCGGTATCTATCGCTTGCTTCCCCTAGTTCAAATAAATGCCTAGTAACGATAACTTTATCGATCGTCATAGGCCCTAAAGCATCCGGCGTAGAACGATCATTTCCAAGGCCAATAATTAATCCAGTTGCCTCATCATTAATCTTCATCTTATCAAGCATTTCTTTTAAATAGGTTTTAAATACGGTTGTGACCTTCTCTTTATTGGCTGTATCTGTAACATCTTCAAATTCAATGGTAATATAATTCCCAGCCCGTTTTCCAATTTTAGCGCCTTCCTCTTCTGTTAACGCAATCACCGTAATTTTAACAGCATCATCTGTCTGTACTTCAGATGCGATCTTTAATTCCTTATTTTGACTCACTGATTCAATTGCCAAATCAGTTCTCATTTGATACTTCGATAAATCTATTTCATGATTCATATTATCACCCACTATTATTTTTGCCAAAAAAACCCGTTTTTATTTGCAATTTCGAAGAATTATGATAAAATAGATATGTGTGTTTAGAACTGGGAGGTGAAACTATGGCAAATATGAAAAATGCTAAGAAAGCAATCAAGACAATTAAAAAGAAAAAAGAAAGTAACAATGTATTCAAAGCAAGTATGAGAACAGCTATTAAAAATGTAGAAAAGGCTGTTGTTAATAAAAATGTCGATGAAGCAAAAGAAGCTTTGACCGTTGCAATTAAACGAATTGATAAAGCTGCTAGCAAAGGTGTTGTTACTAGTAACTTCGCAGCTCGAAATAAATCTCGATTAACAAAAAAAGTAAATGAGATGAAATAATATTTACTTTTAATTAAATTGTAAAAAGGTTAAGTTTATCTATAGTTGACTAGAATATAAATAACAACATAAAGTTCATAGAATAATTATTCTATGAACTTTTTATTATAGACCACAAGATCAAGCGAAGTATTTTTCTTAACAAACGCCAAAAGACAACGATTGATCTAGCTGTCTTTTTTAATCCTTATTACTTATTACTCATAAAATGCATCTAACAAACTCGTATCATCACTTCCAAACCATGTTTGACTTGGTGAATACAATATACTATTATTTCTTCCTTGCGCCTTTTTATATCGTGTTAAATTACCAGACGAAACTTGAATCGTATTATGAACCAATCCTGGATTATTTTTAAAAATATCATTCCCCAAGCTTCCAGGAACCGTTCCTTGGAATACGACATGTGTTAACTGATTTCCGCGAAATGCTTCCACGCCTAATGAAGCAAGACTAGACGGTAAGACTACTTCAGTCAAGGAATTGTGCAAAAAGGCATAACTACCAATATAATTCACTGAATTCGGCAATGTAATAGTTGTCAATCGTGTACCATTAAAAGCCGTATTTCCAATGGTTTCAAGTCCTTCTGGAAAAACAATTGATTGACATTTTATACCATTAAATGCATAGCTCCCAATGTGCTTTATCTCCACAGGCAACACAATATGACCACAATCGGCACCCGCATAACTATTTAAACTTGTTTTATCTTCCGTTCCATCGCCATTACGATTATAGATAAATGCAGAAGCACCGGACATCTGGTTATTACGAAACGCAGTCACGCCAATATATGTAACACTATTAGGAATTTCTATTTCTGTCAATAAATTATTGATAAAAGCATTATGTTGAATTATTTTAACTGAATTAGGAATGTGAATAGAAGTTAATCGGTTATTAAAAAATGCACTTACACCAATTTCAGTTATTGTATCCGGAAAATTAACCGAGGTAATCATATTATTGTCAAAAGCATTATCACCAATTTTGGTAATCATAACCCCATCAATTTCACGGGGAATCGTCACATCTAAAATTTCACTATACCCAGTGGTATTTTCTTTTCCACAAAGATATTTAACAAGGGTATCACCCGCTTCATTCATCTGAAAGCAATCTTTAAACGTTGTCACTAACCCACTACTATCAATATCTTTTTGGCGTACATTCACCTTTAAATTCACTGTTTTTGTTCCCCTTGGTAATGTTGTCTCATTGCTCGGAATTTCAGCTCGAACAATAAATGTCTTTTCACTACCCGCAAGTAGATCATCTCCGATACGAAGTCCCTGTATTCCAAATTGAATTCCAGTTGGTGCTTCTCTATTGGCTTCACGAATCCCCTCGACACTCTCAATTACTGCATCGATATTCCCATTGTTTTTGAGTGTAACATTGTACTCAATAAAATTACCAGGGGCTTCGATATTCACATCAAAAGTGGCGGTCAGTTTATCGGTAATGACACTTTCATTTGAGGTTGCTCCTTTTTTCGAACCTTCTTCAATCCCTGTGAATAGAATATCCCAGTTAGCCGAAATCGTCCCCGTTCCATCTATTTTAAGCGATGAAGAAAGAGCGGCATATCCTAATACCATCGCACAGATCATAAACAAAACAATACTGATCACCAATAATCGCTTTTGATTCTTTTTTACTTTTCTCATTAAACACCCACTCCTTACTATTTCTCCGATTTTTTTTCATTCTATAACTATAATACCCCCCCCCCGAAGGGTTTTGTCAACTATTTGTGTATTTACTACAAAAAAATCAAAAATTATTTATTTAACACCACATTTTTAATTTTGAAGTTATAAGAAAATTCGCTTAAATAAAATAGACGTTTGATCGATCCTACTATATTGGGAAGGAGAAAAAAACAAACAAATTTTAACAGAATTGTCCCTCTTCATCATAACCACTAAATCATATTTTACGATCTTTTTTCTACATTCTATTCATAAGCCTATTAAATTCTGTTATAATGTTATTGGTGATAGGATGAAAAAAGTTGGAAAATTCATAGCCTTTATAATAACCATTATCATTGGTATTGGATTATTCTTTTATAACGATACCATTTCAAATTTTATTCTCGTTAACTTTATCTATAAACGAGAAATTGTCGTAGAAGAAGCAAATCGATATCAGAAAAAACAAGAAGTTCGTTATGTCAAACAAACAGATCAATTTGAACCAAAGAATCGTAATGATATCATGAATATCTTATATACCATCTTAAACAATGGTTGGAACTCTTTTACGTTCTATTGTGATAAGGAATATAAAAATTGTACGGAAGATGTCAGTAACATCATTGCCGATAAAAGCTTAGTTTCCAATCTAAATAACTTTGTTAGTCCCTATAATTCTTATAATCAACTACATATCAACTATAATAGTTATGGAAAAATAACAGTTGAAGTTGATAAAATTTATTCACCAGAACAGATTCGTTTAACTGAGTTAGAAATTGAACGAATTATGAAAGAAATTATTACTGATAATATGTCAACAGAACAAAAAATAAAAGCCTTCCATGATTATATTATCAATCATACAATTTATGATAGTGAAAACGCGGATAAATTGAAAGCCAATCAAGAGATTGATATCAATGCTAACTCTCATAATGCTTATGGATTACTATACAATCATATTAGTCTTTGTGGCGGTTATAGTGATGTCATGGCGATATTCCTCGATAAACTGGGAATTCCTAACATCAAAGTATCAAATGATTCACATGTCTGGAATCTTGTTTTCCTAAATAATCAATGGCTTCATCTTGATCTTACATGGGACGATCCGGTAACCAATACCCATGAAAATTTACTACTTCATAATTATTTCTTAATTACCAATCAGGAATTACAGACCAAAGATAGTCAGTATCATAAGTTTGATACGACAATTTATCCCGAGGGACAATAAAAAACGTTTTTCAATCAAAACGTTTTTTTTGAATATAAGTTAAAACTTCATGAACAGTCGTTTGAAAATGATCAAAATTGACATCAAACCAAGTCACTTTCATTTGGTTCTGAAACCATGTATATTGGCGTTTGGCATAATGACGACTATTCTTTCGTATCTGATCTAAACAATCCCCTAAAGATGCCTCCCTTGCAAAATAAGGAAATAGTTCTTTATAACCAATAGGAGTCATAACCGCTTTTGTACGAATCTGACTCTGATAAATTTTTTCTGCTTCAGGGAGTAATCCTTGACTTAGCATCACATCCACCCGTTGATTAATCCGCTCATATAGTACCAGGCGATCCGTTGTAAGACCAATCATAATAACGGGATAAAGTAACGTTTCTGTCTTCGGTTTTTGACTAAATGGTTGCCCGGTCTCTAGATAATAACGATATGCCCGGATAACACGTTTACGATTATTGGGATGAATCGTAGTAGCTGGATCAACCCGAAGAAGCATTTGATATAATTCTTCATTTGTCAATGTTTCATATTGCTCATGACTGGTTTCCGCTTGAAATTGGTAATCATAAAGACAAGCCTTTAGATATAATCCAGTTCCCCCAACTAAAATGGGAACCTTATGTTTCTCTCTTATTTTATCAATCATGGCCCGGCTATCTTTTTGATAATCATATACTGTATAATCCTCGGTTATATCTTTAAGATCAAATAAATGATGAGGAATCCCTTCCTTTTCCGGCTCCGTTACTTTGGCTGTTGCGATATCAAGGCCCTTAAATATTTGCGTACTATCCGCATTAATGATTTCTCCATCTAACGCTTTAGCTAGTTCAACACTGAGTTTGGTTTTTCCTACTGCGGTTGGACCAACAATTGCAATCACAGGGATTTCACATGGCATAACCTGATTCATGTACTCCTTTGGACCTTTCTAATAATGAACGAATATATTGTACAGCACTAGAAATATGATACTCTTGTTCCTTTAATATCTGTGTAATAACAGTCCGATTACTAATAACTGGGGTGTTAGGATTATCATAAATGGAATAGTTACTTGGATGGATATCAGCAAATGCTTGGACGAACACCAATATTTCTTCAACACTATAACTTAAAATTGCCGGATTATATTCTGTTAGACTAGTCAAAGTAAGAATATAGATTACAGAGTCCGGAATCTCATAATTATGCTGAATTACCTGGATCATTTCCGAATATCGTTTGAAATCAATCGTACTCATCTCATAGATCGTCATGGTTGACGTTAGTTGTTGTTTTAATTCTAAAACTTTTTCTGGATCAATTTGCTGATAAAGATCGAGAACGTGATTTGCCCAGTTAACTAGTCCACGCTGTATTTCTTGCTTCGCTTGATCTTCTTCAGTAATTGATTGTTTGATATTTTCACTTTGTTTCATCGTATCACCATCAATATTATAACATAAATCGCCATGATTTCTGGTTAATTTTCCCATAATAAAAGCGATTAGACACTTTCAATGTCAATCAACTTTATATGATTTCCTTTATCGTGTAGTGAAATCGTAAACACCCTTATTCATCTTAAACCCACAGTTGAAGATCACTGTGACTAGGATACTAATTTAAAATAAATAACCAAGATAAATGTAAGAGGATTGTACCTTGTGGGTTACAATCCTCTAATGAAACACAATTTACAATTAAACTATCATGGAAGAAATCAACCCTGATCTTTTTTTAATTTATTGGGCATCTCCATTCCAAAATGATGATAAGCTTTTTCAGTCACCATTCGTCCCCGTGGGGTTCGCCTCATCAAGCCCGTTTGTAGTAAATAAGGTTCATAGACATCTTCAATTGTCGTTGCTTCCTCACCAATTGATGAAGCAACAGCTTCTAACCCTACTGGTCCACCACTAAAGCGTTCCATAATACTCTTTAATAAATTATAATCTGTATCATCGAGCCCCAGGCTATCAACCTTTAATTTATCTAGTGCAAATTTGGTAATCTCCAAGGTCATTGTTCCATCGCCCATCACCAAGGCATAATCTCTAACCCGTTTCAACAGCCGGTTGGCAATTCGTGGCGTACCACGACTACGAGTCGCGAGTTCAACAGCGGCAGCATCATCAATTACACATTCTAATACTCTACTTGTTCGTTTGACAATCTGTGTTAGTTCTTCCACCGTATAAAAATTCAACTTAGAAACAATGCCAAAACGATCTCGTAAGGGACCAGTTAAGTCACCAGCTCTAGTCGTTGCCCCAACCAGGGTAAATGGCGGTAAATCAATTCTAATATTACGACTACTTGAATCTGAACCAACAATAATATCCAACGTAAAATCTTCCATCGCAGGATATAAAATTTCTTCAATATAACGTGGCATTCGATGAATTTCATCGATAAATAAGACATCGCCTGGCTCCAAACTAGATAAAATGGAAGCAAGATCACCACTCTTTTCAATCGAAGGTCCACTTGCTGTTTTAACATTACTTTTCATCTCATTGGCAATAATATAAGCCAAGGTAGTTTTTCCTAACCCTGGTGGCCCATACAACAATACATGGTCTAATGTTTCCTCACGCATCTTAGCTGCCTTCATAAAAATAGCTAGATTTTCTTTTACCTCCGTTTGACCAATATATTCATCAATACTATCAGGACGAATACTGGTTTCAAACGTATCCTCAGCTAACTCGTGATTGGTAATTATTCTTTCATCCATAACTGCCTCCTATAACCGTTTTAATGCTTCTCTTATCTGGACTTCTATTTTAGCATTCTGATCAATTTGTGGTAGAATTTTCTGAATATTAGCTGGTTTATACCCCAATGCCTTTAAGGCATCAACCAACTCGCTTTGATCAGGCCCTAAACTCGTTTTAGATGTTGCTACTAATTTCCCTTTTAAATCTAAAATAATCTGTCGTGCCAGCTTTTCGCCCACTTTAGGAAACTTCTTTAGATACAGAATATTTTCACGCTCAATTGCATCAATAATTCCTTCAATACTTCCAGTAAACATCCCAAGGGCCATCTTACATCCAACCCCTTTGACATTAATGAGCCTGAGAAACAACTCTTTTTCCTCACGCGTAAAAAAACCATATAAACTCTGTTCATCTTCTCTAACATACTGATATAAATAAACAGTATATGTTTCATTTACTTGATAGCGTTCTGGCATCGCAACTGAAATCATATACCCTAGTCCCTGATGGTCTACGACAATATATGATCCACCAATTTCTGTAACCATTCCTTTTATATATGCATACATAGTATCACCATATTCATTATAACAAATACCCGAACATTTGTCTAGTATTGAAAAAAATTCTACAGAGTAGAATTTTAAATAATTGCAGTATTACCAAAACATACTAAGCGACAAACGAGAGAATCGTTCTTATGAGGTAACTCCAGGATTGCTTTCTACTACAACCGTTCTAGTAATCACCTGTGTCATATTCTGATTCGTTATTTTATAATAAATGGTATAAATTCCCCCATTATTTGTATTAATCGTAGCCACCGTCGTCGTTCCTTTTTTGATCGTTTTTGTCATACCAGATGAGATATTATTTTTAGAGGCGTCATAAGCAATCGCTCCTGGCTCAGCATAAGTACTACCGACACGGATTGTCATGATCTTATCTCCGGTTAAACGGATGGTCGGTGTATTTTTCTTAATATTAGAATTCATACTAAGCGTTCCACTATCTTTGACATATTCTACTTTATAATCATTTTTCTTCCGCATAATTTTAATAAGCGCATCATTAGGAAGATAAGCATTCGTTTTGGGATGCTTAATATCTTTATCAAGATATCCCTCAGCTTTTAAATCACCTAAAGTAATATAGATCGTATCTCCAAAATTTCCTGGCAACTCAGTTAAATGATCACTTGTAAAATCACCAGCTGCAGCTTCAATTGTCAATACCTGTTTCTCATAGGCTTCTTCTTTAAACTTATTAACCGTATTAAAAACAGTCGGTGTAATTAGAAGCGCGAGTAAACCAAGAATCGTTAAGACAGCCAACAATTCGACTAAGGTAAAACCTCGTTTTGTCATAAGCCTTATCTCCTTTTCTTTTTAAAGAAATATTTTACAGCATAACATTCAAATAAAATGAATACAATCACATATCCGATCATTAACATCGTATTGAAAATCCCTGTAGAATAGGTATCAATAATGGACGGAATATTTGCTGGAATATAAGTTTTAAAAAAAGCTGCAATATCGGGAATATAATGCCCAAACTCAAATGTAATAAATGATATAATCCGTAAGAAAATATCGACAATCGCCATAAAATAGACAAAGCTATCAAATGACTTAAAGAAAAAAACTACTACTAACATCAGGACTACTAAGATGATTAAGTCCATACTACCAACTCCTATCTTATACTATCGTATCATATTTTTTGTCTTTTTTCCATTCTTTTATGCCCTAGGTAAATAGATAAAAAATTGAAGATCATTGTCATCATTTTTTAATAACGTGATATATTGATAACCACCATCTTTAAAATCAACGAGAAATCCCAATTGATCTTTTTTCTTTCCCTCAATATCATTCATTTTCAAAGCGAGCTTTCTAATAGCATCTTCTGACCATTCAGGATGGATCGTTCGAATCAGAATCTCCAAATACATTGTCATTAATTCTGCCTTCCAAGCTGATCTTTTGATATAATAATATACTTTTTCAACATTGTTATCATCATCTACTGAGACTACCAGAGAAATATCCTCTGTAAATTGATAGCGATACCGCTTCTTTTCTCCCTTAATCGGAATCATCTCAAGATCTTGTAACTCATCATTTTGACTAACATTCATCTGGAGTTGATGATCAAATTCTGCTAATGATACACTTGATTTTGGTGAAGTTTCCGCCCTACTTTGCAGGCATAGGATAATACCTAAAACAATAATCGTACTCGCAAGAACCAAGAGCGTCACCAGCTGCCATTTTGCTTGTTTCATAAAAGACCTCCTATAGAAAAAGATGATTAGCTCATCTTTACAATTTCTAGTTTATCATTGGCATGCACCATAACCAATGTTGCATTCGTCTGATAACCTAGATCTTTTTCATATTCGATGGCACATTCCACGGTAAAGGCTTTGTCATCAGTTTCCTCTAAATAATCATAACTGTCACTACTAACATCGGTTACAGTTACTTTACTAACAATCGGTAATTCCTGTTTACGATTACCATAAATATTACTCTCGACATACTTATACACTTGATCAGTTGCTTGCTTAATAAAGTTATCTTGGTAGTCTTTATAGACAAACTGTACACCACCAACATTATTTTTACTAGATTTGGTATTTAACGTAAAATAATCAGTTAGAAATAATTGTCCCACTAAAGAAGCATATTTTTCCTCATCCACTGTTGAATCAGACAATACAGTTTTTAATTCCTTAAACAGTTCAGTCTGATACTTCGTCGCATTATCTTCTAACGTATAACCATACTTATCGAGCTTGTCGACTACCTTAGCAGCTTGAACAGTCTTTTTTCCAAAAAAAGTCCGTTTGACGAAAAGTCCCCCTGTAATCATGAGTGCGATTACGATTACGAGGATAAAAATCAATGGTTTCTGCTTATTCTTTTTTTTCTTTTGTGTTCGTTTCATATAACCCCTATTCTTTCTTATTATAATCTTTTACTAATTTTTGTGTTTCTTGTGATTTTTTAATCAAGTCATAGACAATGATATTATCAGATACTGATAACAACTTCTGGGTATACTCATTCTTTTCTTGAATGTATTCCACACTAACTGCCTCATCCGTTAGTGGCTTTCCTTCTTGTTTTTGACTATTATAATACATTTTATTCGTCAACCAATTTCCGTCTGGATAAACCACAATATTATCCTCGACACTAAAGATATCATGTCCTAACGCATACTGATTATGAAAGTCAAACATATTTCCTAGTGTTGGTAACACATCATACATTCCCATAACCTTTGTAACTTCTTTTGCCAATTTTTTATCTTTTGACCAAATAATAAATGGTACTTTACGGTTTAATTCATATTGATAAAAATCAATATTAATATAAGTTGGATCACTAGCATCTTTAATAGAATCGGTATATGGATCATAGTTATAGAACCGGTTATAATCGCTCTTCTTTAACTTCGCATCATGGTCACCATAAATCACAACAACAGTGTTGTCTAACACACCAGCTTCATCTAGCCCATCGATGAATTCTCCTAATGCTTCATCAGCATAATGCGAAAATTTAAAGTAATTCCCCAGCTTCGTTCCTTCCATATAAGGAGCGGTAACTGTTTCTTTTTCACCAGTAATCTCGTTCACTTTTTCATAAGTCATATCTACTGGATATTCTGGTAATAAATCCAAATTTTTACTCCATGGTGTATGATTACTAAGCATAATCATCGTTCCATAGAAATTTTGGTGCGATTCTTCAATCTTCTTAATCTTAGAAATGGATTGTTTAAAGAATGATTTATCACTAAGACCTAATCCAATTACTTCATCAATTTTATAGTCATTTTTATAATTATAAAATCGATCATACCCAAGTTTAGGATGGACAACATTTCGATTCCACATACTACCATTGTTTCCGTGCATACTAAAGGTATAATACCCCTTTTCTTTTAATAGTTTAGGCATCGTAACATATTCACGGTCCCAGTAAGATACAAAAACGGTTCCACTATTCGCGGGCATGAGTGAACTATTTAGTGTAAATTCGCTATCACTGGATGTTCCAACACTCTCCTGGGCATAGAAATTAGAGAAATATAATCCTTCACTTGCTAAACGTTTTAAATTAGGAGTAACTGGTTGGCCATTGAACTCAGTATCCAATAAAAATTGTTGCATGCTCTCAGCATGGATCATTAATAAATTTTTACCCTTAAAGATATTGGTGTACTCATTTGTTTTCGCACTCGTATCACGATGTTCATAGTAATCACGGAAATTCTTTGCCGCTTCATCATAACCAAATAAAGGACTAATCTGCGGTTTTAAACTGGCGATGACATCATTTACTTGATAGGTATAAATTCCAAATTTCATCACGATAAATTCCCGATTCCATTGTTTCCCTAAACGACTAATATCAACACTTGTCAAGGTAGAAATAAAGAAACCAATAAAAATAAGACCAATTACCAATGTATTTAATGCTCGTACTTTTCCAACTTCTACTTCCGCTACTCGATCATAGTATTTGCGTTTCTTTAAAGCATGATGAACCATAAAAATGGCCAACAGTTGCCACAGATAAGAAAAATCTTTGATTTCCATGACATTTTCAACAACCGCATCGGCAACATCAACCACCTGACTAGAAGTTTCCAAAAGTGATAATGAAGCAAATGATAAATAGTTGGTATAATACATGGAATTAATAATACAAATTAAGGTAAAGATAACACTCCACGTACAAAAATACTTAAATTGATGTTTCGGTTTAATAAAATATCCGATCGCTCCAAGCATAATTACCACCGCTAAATCGGCGATGATTGGTTGAAGATCAAAAAAATTCTTGACCGTTAAAAAGCGAAGTAAACACCCATTTAGTACAGATGTTGCAACAAAAGTCATAAATAAAATATTGGTCTTCATATAAGATTTTGAATTTACTTTGAGTTGTTTCCATAACTCTTTAAAATTCTTCTTGATATTATCCATATTTCCACCTCATATACCTTATAAGTATAACACGTTTCCTATACTTTTTCAATTACAATTTTGTCACCCTTTTTTCGCCTATTATCGTCATATTATACGAATGAATCATAATGTTTTAAAAAAAATAGACAAGTTCATTGTCCATAGCAACGCTTGTCTATTTCCTATAAGTTCTTATCACGCTTTCGCTCCTTGACGCAAACATTCAATCCGCTCTTCTATATTACCATTTACAATATAAGTACCACTCACAATAATATCAGCTTGTTGCACCATAGAAACTGTTTCCCTGTTTATTCCACCATCAACTTCAATTTGATAGTGATATCCATGTTCACTTCGTAAATTACGAAGTGTTGTAATGCGATTTGTTGTCTTTGGATCAAAACGTTGTCCCCCATAGCCAGCTGGAACACTCATTACCAAAATAAGATCAATGTCTTTTAAGTATGGCATTACCTGGTCTAGCTTGGTAGATGGGTTCAAAGCCAGACCAGCTTTAATCCCCTGTGCTTTAATCATGGAAAGTAAAGATGAAATATCTTTTCCACATTCCACATGAAATGTTATAAATGCTGGCTGAAGTGATTGATACTTTTGAATGAATGGTAAAACATCTTCGACCATCAAATGAATATCAAGAGGTTTTTGATTAAAAGTAACAGCTTCATCCATTTGGGAAACCGTATGGTTACTAACAAACTTTCCATCCATGACATCTAAGTGAAGATAGTCCGTAGATGACATATTTAAGCGTTTCATTGTTTGCCCAAGCTGGTCAGTTACACTTAAGACTGATGTTGCAATCTCCATAAATCACCTCATTAATATTTCTTTTCCGGTAGTTGGTGCAAAAACTTTAGATAATTGTCATAGCGCTCTTGTAAAATTACCCCGGCAGCAACTTTGTCTTTGATCATACAGTGATCTTCTTTATCATGAAGGCAATCTTTGTACTTACACTGATCACGGTAACTATTAAAATCTTCAAAGTTATCACGGATATCCTGTTTGGACATCCCCGTAAATTCAATATCAGAAAACCCTGGAGTATCTGCAACATACCCACCATAAAGTGGTAGAAGTTCAACATGACGCGTCGTATGTTTCCCGCGTCCTAAGGCCATTGAAATCTCATTGGTTTTGATATGAAGATCCTCATCAAGATGATTTAATAAGGTACTCTTACCAGCACCACTTTGACCCGTAAATACGGTGATTTTATCTTGAAAGGATTGTTTTATTTGCTCTAGTTCAGTATTCTGATAACAATCATAATAGATTTGGTAATAGTTCATATACCGCTCGATTAATGGTCGTTCATGATCACTAAGAAGATCTAACTTAGTAAAACAGATCAGTGGTTTAATATTATGATATTCAATAATAGTCAATAGCTTATCTAGTAAATTGGTCGAAAAATCAGGATGTTTCACACTAGTAATAATAATTACTTGATCGATATTACTAACTGGTGGTCTTACCAACTCATTTTTTCGAGGTAGGACTCGTAAAATATATTGATTCACCGGATCAATTTCAACTATATCGCCTACTTTAGGAGAAATATTTTGATTGCGAAACTTCCCTCGACTTTTACAGACATAACAGTTTTGGTCACCAATAACAGTATAATCGTTACTAATTAGTTTAACAATACGCCCAATCAACTGTTCACCTCAGGTGTTACCGTAGGGGTTGGACTTGGGGTTGGTGTAGAGCTTGGCGTTGGCGTTGGGGTCGCTGTTGGTTTTTTAGCCACCGTAATTCGTAGCCCTGCCCCACTAGAAACCTTTGTTCCAGCTTCCCTACTTTGACTCATCACATATCCTTCCATATATTTTGTACTCTCTTCCATATCAATGGTTAGATGAATACCATGTTTATCACAAAAGTTTTGCACTTTACTTGCTGTCCAGTTATCATTTACAAAATCAGGATATACTGTATAAAACTCAGGGATTACAAAGGTAATCGTATCCCCCTTCTTTAGCTTATCGCCTTCTTTTAATTCGTTGGTCGTATTCGTTCCTTTATACTGTGCCAAAATTTGTCCTTCTTTTACTTGATCACTTTCTGACATCTCACGTGGCTGAGCAACAACGATTAACCCCTTTTCTTCTAGTAAGGTTTTCATCGCATCAAAATTTTTCCCAATATAATCTTCAACCGGAAAGGTTTCAGGACCCGTTGAGACTGTAAGTGTTACCGTGGTTCCTTTTTTTACTTTGTCACCTTTCAGAGGATCGGAAGAAATAACATAGCCTTTCTTTATTTTATCAGAAGCTTTTTTGGTAATTTTTACTTTCAATCCTAAATCTTTTAATTTCTCAGTTGCTGTCGCCTGTTTTTTTTCGATAACGGAAGGAATGGTAATCGTCTTACGATTGGTAAACATTGGAACAATAAACATAACAATGATGACAATTAATAGCAATGATCCAGCAACGATTCCGGTAATCATTAAGGCCTTATTGGTCCTTTTATTTTCTTCATCTGCTTGTTTAGCTCCATTCCGTTCACTACGGCTTCCAACCCGCTTGGTATTATCAAAATCATGTTCCGGATATTGATAGATTAGTCTTGGCTCATCTGATCGTTCTGGATTCAGTGCAGTTTTAATATCTTCATGCATCTCTAACGCACTATTATAGCGGTTTTTTGGATTCTTAGCACAAGCTTTTAGAATGACATTTTCAATAGCCTGGGGAATATCTTCATTGAATGATACAACACTAGGTATATAGTCTTTCATCTGTTTAATCGCAATCTCAACAGCGTTCTCCCCCTTAAAAGGTAATTTCCCTGTTAACAATTCAAACATAAGAATTCCTAGCGAATAAATATCACTTTTAATCGTCGATCCCGTTCCATTTGCCTGTTCTGGTGGCAAGTAATGAACACTTCCCATTACCGAATTGGTTTGGGTAAGCTCATTACTATTTAACGCCATTGCAATTCCAAAATCGGTTATTTTAACAGTCCCATCCTCGAGAATCAAAACATTCTGTGGTTTAATATCCCGATGAATAATATAGCTTTCATGGGCATGTGCAATCCCACTAGTCAGTTGCAACATAATATCGATTACTTCTGGGAGTGTTAATGCCCCACGGCGTTTGATTAAACTCTTTAATGTTCTTCCTTCCACATATTCCATTACAATAAAATATTTTCCATCGTCTTCACCGACATCATACATCTCGACAATGTTTTGATGATTCAAGCTAGAAGCACTAATGGCCTCTCTTTGAAAACGTCGTACAAATTTCTCATCATTGGCAAGATCGCCCCGCAGAATCTTTACCGCTACATCACGATTTAAAATCGTATCTCTTGCTAAGTAAACATTCGCCATGCCACCTTCCCCAATACTTCTTACAATTTCATAACGATCATTTATTTTTTGTCCCTTAATTATCACCTAAACACCAACTTTCCTTAAGTATGCGATTGATATATTGTCATTACCACCGCGATTATTACTTTTATGAATTAATTTTCTTACCTTTTCTTCTGGAGTTAAATCTTCATCAATCACATGCTCGATCTGTTCTTTATCTAACATGTTGGTTAACCCATCACTACACAAGAGGATCGCATCGACATCTCGTTCCACCACAATAACATCCATCTCAACTGTATTGGTTGCCCCAAGGGCTTTCATCAAGACATTTTTACGCGGATGATGTTTGGCTTCATCTTCAGTAAGCTCCCCAGATTTCACAAGTAAATTTACCAATGTATGATCACTAGTAATCTTATAAATTTTTCCCTGTTTTACCACAAAACCAGAACTATCGCCAATATTTCCAAATAGTAAAAATTCAGGCGTCAATATAGCTACGACAAGCGTTGTTCCCATCCCAACACTTTCTGGATGTTCCTCCGTATATTTATATATTTTCATATTTGCTTCACTAACGGTATCCTTAATCCAATTAATCGCATCTTCCTGGTTTCCGATTCGACTCATTTCTTTAAAACGACTGGCAATATGCGTAATCGCAATTGACGAAGCAACCTCACCAGCACGGTGACCTCCCATACCATCGGCAACAGCTAGTAACACTTCTTTTTCATAATTTTCTGTAATAATGACACTATCTTCATTATGATCTCTGACTTTTCCAGGATCAGTTAAATAAAAATATTCCATTAATTCTCCTCCTCATAATTTGACCGAAGTTGTCCACAGGCAGCACTTACTGTACTACCAAACTCTCGCCTGATGGTGGTATTCATTTTATGTTGTTTTAAATAATCAAAGAAGGCCGAAATTTGTTTTTCCGTACTTCGTTTATATTTAATGTGACTAGTTTCATTATAGGGAATTAAATTAATCGTACAATTCATTCCCTTTAACAAATGAACTAGTTCATCTGCCTCTTTTATATGATCATTGATATCTCGTAATAAAATATATTCAAATGTCACCCGACGATTCGTTACTTTAATATATTCTTTCATCACCGGAATTAGTTCAGAAAGCGGATACGCTTTATCAATTGGCATAAGTTGTTGCCGCAAAGCATCATTCGAAGCATGCAAGCTTATCGCAATATTGACCTGTTTTCCATGATGCATAAAGTCTTTAATCTTAGGAATAATTCCACAAGTAGAAACCGTAATATGACGAGAACCTAAAGCGATTCCATAAGGACTATTGATAATATCGATAAAATTCATCACCTGTTCATAGTTATCAAAGGGTTCTCCAATTCCCATTAGGACAACATGCGTAATTCGGATTTTCAGATCTTGTTCGATTAGTAACACTTGTAGGACCATTTCCTCGCTACTTAGATTACGAACCTTTTTTAAACGACCACTTTCACAGAAGCTACATCCCATATTACAACCAACTTGACTTGATACGCATAAACTATTCCCATAGTCATGTTTCATAAGAACAGCTTCTATTTTATTATGATCTTTGAGCTCAAGTAAATATTTAACAACATCAACACCCTCCTGTTTATCCAGAATGGTAAGTTGCTCCATTGAATAATCCTTCTTTAACTGTTCCCGTAAATCTTTTTTAACATTGGCCATCTCATCAAATGAAAGAACCCGCTTTTTATAAAGCCAATCATAGATTTGCCTAGCTCGAAACTTTTTTAACCCCATATTAGTAAAATATTCTTCTAGTTGTTCAATTGTTTTTCCATATATATTTGTCATACTTACACCCTATTTAACATTATAGCAAACTTCTAAAAAAAATAATAGTTTTTCTATTATTTTTCGGTATTATTCTAATAAGTCTTTCACTTATCATGATAAACTAATTTTTCACCAAGTTTCCTCTGTAATATATGAAAAGAAAACCATTCTATTCTTCTTTACTCATAAAAACAATTTAAACTATGTGATCCTATTCCAAACCAAATCATCGGTGCTTCAATTGTTTGATTATTCTCGGTGCTCGTGACAGTTTTATAAGTTGCTAAAGTACCAGCTGGCACTTGAATCGTTGGTGATGTTCCACTTAAAATTGGATTAGCGCCAAAAATATCAACTCCCAGCTTGGTAGGAACTGGGCCTTGGAATATTACCGATGTGAGTAAATTTGTACTAAACACATGTTTTCCTAACTCTTGAACACCTGCTGGTATCACAAGAGAGGTCAACTGATTATGATAAAAGGCGGAGTCCCCTAACGATACTACAGTATTAGGAAACGTTATCGTGGTAAGTAAATTACTTGAAAAAGCCACGTTACCAATTTTAGTCAACCCATCTGGTAGTTTTAATTGAGTTAGTTGATTGCCCATAAAAGCCCCACTCCCAATGGTCGTCACTCCTTCAGGAATCATAACAGTTTCTAAGCGATTACCAGAAAATAAATAAGGCGGAATTGTTTTTAATGAAGATGGCAAAATCGCCTTTGTTAACTGGTTACTCTCAAACACCCCTGCTTCAATCTCTTCCACCTGATCAGGAATCGTAATTTCCGTCAAATGATTACTTTGAAAAGCGGCATATCCTAAAAATTTTAAGGATGGTGGTAATGTAATTTCTGTTAACTGATTCCGCCGAAATGCATACTGTTCTATTTGAAGAAGACTATCTGGCAAGTGAACTGCGATTAGTTGCATATTAAAAAAGCATTTGAATCAATCTTCGTAATCGTAACCCCATCAATTCTTTCGGGAATGGTGACATCTAAGATTTCACTATACCCATTGGGATTTCCTTTGCCACATAAATATCCAGTAATTGCATCACCCGCTTTATTGGTGACAAAACAGTTTTTTAATGCAGTAATCGTAGAACCACTCGAATCTTTTTGTTTGACATTAATTTTTAAATCAAGTGATTTATTAATTGTCGGTAAATTGGTCGCCAATTGGTTAAATTCTGAACGAACAACAAATGTTTTTTCCTCACCTGCCAGCAGGTCATCACCGGTTCGAATCCCCTCGATCGAAAACTTAATATCAGTTGGAGGTTGACGATTAATATCTGCAATTCCAATAATATTTTCAATCACCGCATCGATATTCCCATTATTTTTGATTGTGACATGGTACTCAATATAATCACCAGGTGCATTTAAATCAACATCAAAAGTAGCAGTCAATTTATCGGTAATGACACTTTCATTTGAGGTAGCTCCCTTTTTTGAACCCTCTTCAATATTCGTAAACAAAATATCCCAGTTAGCCGAGATCGTTCCCGTTCCACTAATTTTAAGCGAGGAAGAAAGAGCGGCATATCCAAGTGCCATCGCACAGATCATAAATAGGACCACACTCATTACCAATAATCGTTTCTGATTCTTTTTTACCATTCTTATTAAACACTCCGTTCTTACTATTTCTCCGATTTTCTTTATCACTATATCCATAATACCCCCCCCCCAGGTGATTTTGTCAA
>CAJTRV010000024.1 GCA_910578855.1 uncultured Bacilli bacterium | reverse complement strand
AAAAAGACTACTGGTATACTTTACAGTAATCTTTGTATACTTTTTCAGCAGTCTCTTATTAACGTTATCTTTTTTCATGCTAAAAATAAGGAGTTATAGAATGGAACAAGAAGTATTTATAGTGTTGCTTAAAAATTTTGAAGCTTTAAGCTTTTCGGATATTATCAAAGAAACGGGGTATAGTGAAGATCAAGTCTTGGCTGCTTTAACAGCGCTTCAAAGTAAAGAGTTGATCTGTAAAAGTAGACATGGTAGATATCAGATTAATTATGTATTCTATGATCAGGGAACGGTAATTAAGCGGACAAAGGATAAGATTACAGTTTTTGTTGAGGACTATGGAACCATTGATATTTTTGTTGGTACCGCAAAATATACCATTGGTAGTACTTTATTGTTAGGAATTACTGAGGACGTGAAGGGAACTGTTCAAGCTAAGATTTTAAAAAAGTTAGAGAAAGCGATTCAACATGCGGTGGGACTTGTCCAAGAAAAAAATGGCAATTTTTATGTTCAGAGTCACGATAAGTATTATGATCTACCTAATATTGATCCTAAGTTAATTGGCCATTTCGTAGAATTTAAACTATCATCACGTTCTAATCGTTATCTATACGCTAGTGTAGTTAGGACGGTTTGCGCGCAGGATGATCCACTTGTTAATGATAAACGTATTTTAGCAATGTATGGAGTGACAAAAGGATTTCCCCAAGAAGTATTACAAGAGGCTTTTAAGATACCCACTGTAGTAAGAGATTGTGATCGAGTTGGTCGGATTGATCTTACTAAGGAAGCATTTGTCACAATTGATGATGTTGATACCAAAGATATCGATGATGCAATTAATTGTTATTATGATCCTAATAAAAAACAATATCATTTACAAGTTGCTATTGCCGATGTATCGTATTATGTTCAAGAAGGAAGTGCCCTTGATCGTGAGGCTTTAAAGAGAGCTACAAGTATCTATTTAGAAGATATAACGATTCCTATGTTACCGAAAGAGTTATCAGAAGGAATTTGTTCATTAAATCCCGATGTAGACCGGTTGGCCTATATCTGGGATATGTGGATTGATTTAGAGGGAAATGTTCACAATTTTACTAGATACCGTGGGGTTATCCATTCACAGAAGAAAATGAATTATGATGATGTCGATCGATATTTAAGCGGGGAATTGGTAGAAGGTTATGAAATGTTTCCCCAATTAAAGACCATGGCAGAATTAGCTAGCATTATTGATCATAAGCAGAAAGAGAATGGAAGTATTGATTTCAAGGTAAATGAAATAATGTTTCAATATAACCAAAATGGTCCTTTGAATTTAGCGGTTCGAAATCGTGGTATAAGTAGTTTTATTATTGAAAAATTCATGCTAGTTACTAATGAACAAGAAGCCTTTTATAATAAGAAACAGGGACATATGAGTATTTATAGGCAACATGAGGCTCCTAAATTACAAAAGTTTAAGTATTATATGTCTAAATTAGAAGATATGAATATTCCAATTGGAATTGACGTGAGTGCGATTGAAAAAGTTGATCATACATTTTTACAACAAGTACTAGCAGTATTATCGGATACGCCATATGGAGCATTCGCTCATTCTATTTTAGTTCGATCAATGAATTTGGCTCGTTATGGAGTAGAAGCAATTGATCACTTTGGGTTAGCTAGTCCATATGTACAGGTCACATCGCCGATTCGAAGGTATAATGATTTAATTGTTCACCGTTCTATTGAAGAAAATAATCATAAACAGGTACCTTTGTTTCAGAAAGAACAATTTACCAAAACGGCTGTTCATATTACCAATCAGACACGAAAGGCAAATCGTATGGAACGTTTTAGTAACCAAATGAAAGTAATTGACTATTTAGCGAATCATACGGATCAAATCTATAAAGCTACTATATTTGAAATTACCAGTCATGAAATTATTGTAAAATTACATCCATATTTGATTGAGGCATCTCTTGCGTTACCTGTTGATCAACCAGTCTATCTAGGGGATATGATCGAGGTTTGTTACCAATATGGAAATAAAGATAATGGAAAAATATATTGTAGCATGGTAAAGAAAGAGAAAAATCGAACTATGCAACTTAGTTTGTAATAAGATTACTTGTGTTCTTGTTTTGTTAATGATATAATAAGAGCACATGGGGATGTCCAGGTTTCGACGGGTATGTTGGGCTTGGGTGGCAGGTCGGAGGTACACGACACGTACAAAACAGAAAATAACTGCAAAAAATAAATTTAATTTTGGTGGAGCTTTCGCTCCTTCATTCGCTTAATTAATAATAGCGACCAAGCTTCCTATTATCCTTTCTTACGGGATAGTAACGAGGCACGATTAGTAAGATATATTATCTAGGCGTCTAGACTAGGTAACGAAGATAATAGACTAACTAAAGAGTGAGTTGTTAGGTACTAACACTTTTTAGGACATGAACTACCTAACTAAACCTGTAGAAATTCAAGTACCAGCATATTCGGACGCGAGTTCGATTCTCGCCATCTCCACCAGTAAGCAATCTGTCCGAACTTTTATAGTTAAGGATTTAAATATATAAGTATCACTTTCTAAAGACACCAGATTGAATGTTACTCTAACCTTTTTGGAAACGTAATAAATTACTAACAGAAATGTTGGTTTTTTTGTTTGGAAGAAAGAGGGAATGATAATACAAACTTGTAATATGTGAAGAATTATGAAAAAAGATAGATAGAGTGTTAAAAGAAAATAAAGCCAATAGTGTAGTTTACTTTCCATCATAAAAAATAGTATAATGATGTTAGGATGTGATAACTTTGATGGGTGATAATATAAAGATAATCAAGGATTTTTTTAAATTAGTTAAGGGCAGTAAAAAATGGATATTTTTGCTATTCTTTGGTTCTATAATGGCACATTTATCAAGCTTATTAATTCCATTATTTACTTCTAATATTATATATGAAGTAACCAATGGCAATGGCAATGCCACATATATGAATATAGGATTACTTGCAATTACATATATAGCCTATAACTTATTTTGGTACTTAAATTATGTTTCATATTCTCATAATTTTAAATATAGTTATAAAAATTTAAGAGAAAAAATTGTAGATAAAGTATTTACTTATGATAGCGAATTTTCTGATAAATTAACTAAAGGAACAATATTAAATACGGTGAATACTGATACAGCCAATTTATCAGAAATGATTGATAATGTTTGTGAAATCATAGTTGTATTTGTTAAGGTCATGATAATGATAGCTATATGTTTAAAAACCAATATTTATATTGGTCTTATTGTTTTATTACTTGAATGCCTATATTTGAAGACATTTGATTACTGTAATGTCATGAGTACAAAATATTTAAGGGGACAGCACAAGTATAGAGATAAATTAACTGATAATCTTTCCCAAATATTGAATGGGTTAGGAGAAATAAAAGTATTTAATATATATGATAAAATTAAAAGTAATTTTTATATTATTGCAAATAAATGGGCGAATCAATATATGTTAAAAAGAAAATATGTTAATATGCGTTCAACTTTATTACCATTTATAATCCATTTTGGTAAAATATTATTATATTTGATTTTAGTATTTCTTGTACTAAATGGCAACTTTGAAGTTAATATTTTGATATTGTTAATTACTTATTTTGAAAATATTATGACAAATACAAAAGAGTTAATGGGATACTCAAGACAAATAAGAGAATGGTCCATTTCGATTACAAGAATTAATGATATTTTAAATTATTCTAGTAAACAACAAATTACATTTGGAGAGAATGGGAATGATTATATAAGAGGAATCGTTGAATTTAAGAATGTAAATTTTTCTTATAAAACTAAAAATAAGGGTAATATCAAAGACATTAATTTTAGTGCTGAACCCAATAAGATAACTGCTTTGGTAGGACATAGTGGTAGTGGTAAAACAACTATTATCAATTTAATTCTTAGGAAATATAAAAATGATAGTGGAGAAATATTAATCGATCATGAAAATATTTATGAATACTCTAAAGATGTGTATTCTACCAATGTTGTTGGTGTTAATCAATCACCCTTTATATTTAACATGAGTATTAGAAGAAACTTAAGTTTAATAGATCCTAATTTTGAGAATCAAGTCGAGGCATGTAAAAGGGTAGGAATTCATGAATATATAATGAGTTTACCAAAGGGTTATAATACAATATTGACAGAAAATGCCACCAATTTTTCTGGTGGACAAAAACAATTGTTAGCGATTGCTAGAACTTTGTTATCTAAAGCTGAAATATTAATATTTGATGAAGTAACTAGTTCTTTGGATACTTTGTTGGTTGAAAAAATAAAAGATATTTTTAAAAATTTAAAAGTAGATCATACAATTATAATTATTACCCATAAAAAGGATGTAATGAAAATTGCTGATAAAATAGTTGTTCTAAATAAAGGACAAATTGTCGGTCAAGGCACACATAAAGAACTTATGAAAAATAATGAGTACTATATTGATTTACAAACTAATAATTATTCAAGTTCACATAAAAAAACAGAAAGTAATATTATTGTAAGTGAAAATAGTGTAGAACATAAATAGTAAATTCATACAATATTATATTTATTAGTAATTACTGCTATTTATTAGTAAGTGTAAAAATTAGTGATTTTTGTATTTTCACCGGATAAGACTTTGTTTGAATGTTTACTGTTTAAAGTGAATGATAAATATCAATTCTAAAACGGAATTGATATTTTTTAATGATTCATTTTTAAAAATAGGAAATTAGTATTAGATATATTACACTATTTAATTTAGGTGATAATAAAACCATGAAACAATCGGGTTCGAGTTTCAAGGCAATATAAATTATGATAAAATGGTAAATAGAAGATAAAAAGGGAATAGATACGAGACATATATATTAAAAAGCTCAATTCCTAGGAAAAGAGTCACTTGTAATAGCAAGTTATGGACCATGACCATCTATTTCTAACACATATTATTATGATGTTTGCAATTAAATTTTATTTGGATAATGAATCATGAACTATCTTTGCGTACTTGCACAAATATTTATACCATTCGCGATCTAGTTTGTGAATTTCTTTATCTAGCATTTTCTTTGAGGTATTATTGTTGTTATTTGATCTTATCTTGGATAACTTTTTGATTTGTTTCTCAAGTGGAGAAACAACTACGTCATAGAATATTTGCTCATAGTTGATCATGGTAGCACTCCTTTCTATGTGTTATACACATTGGTTAATAATTTAAAAAAACAGTATCATAATATTAGTAAGTGAGCTGATACTATGGATGATACTGCTAAATTAAAACTTATTTTTGGAAAAAATGTAAAATATTATCGGTTACAGAAGAAATTATCACAAGAAAAATTATGTGAACTATTAGATATTTCTGTTGGATTTTTATCACATATAGAAATTGGACTAGAAAGTCCATCATTTGAAACGATCGCAAAGCTTTGTAATGTGTTAGAAATAGAGGCGTCCAATTTATTTGATCAGGCTATTTTAACGAAACATATTCCTGATCGAATTACTGATTTGTAATTCCTACTTATTATAATTTGTTATGTTTCAAATGTCAATTTCCACGTCCCAAAAGACGTGGAATATCATACCTTTTTAGTTCATACTAATGATGTGGTGATTTCATGAAACAAGAAGAACTTCTTAATGTCATTGTTAAAAATATTCGACATTTCAGGATTGAACGTAAACTCTCACAGTTGGAATTAGAACATTTGGCTGGCTTAGGAGAAAATTCATTAACCAATATTGAAAATCATAAGATGAAAGATTTAAATTTATCGACATTAAATAAGATAGCCAATGCTTTAGAAATAAAGATAACGGAATTTTTTATCAAGAGAAGTAAGTATAATAATAAATTTAGAGTAGATGCGAAAGAAAAATAGATATATATATAGAATAAAAAGGCACCAGTGATTAGTTGAATCAGGGTGTCTTTTTACCAATAGTCAGGATGAATAATAATCTAAAAAATAAATATTGTTTAAGGGTTACATTCCTATACGTGTCTTGACGAAGTGAAAGGAATGGAATATATTAGATATCTATATAGGCGATATATTCAAAAGGAAATGAAAGAATGTTTAATCATTATTGGGCTATCTCATGTTAGGGAAAAGGTAATTGAATTGATGAATTTTACTCATGGAGACGGTAATCCTAATAAATATGATGGTATTGAACAAAAATACAATATTAAATTGATCGAGCTGATCAATTATGATATATGGATTGATGGTATGGAAGTAAGTGCCTTTACCATGCATCATGGTGCTTGTACGTCCTGTAATGAATCGTATTGTAAAGAAAGATGATAGAATTATTGCTTATACAGGTGATACCACTATCTGTGATGGGTTAAATAATTTGGTTGTTGAGAGTGAAATGGTTATAATCGATGGATCGCGCCAGGAGACAAACGAGCAACATCTTGGTCATCGTCAATTAGTTGAAATAGTAACCCAAAATCAAGATAAAACCTTTTTTGTTGTTCATTATGGTGATTATGAGCATCATGATCAGTTAGCCAATGTAATTTATCCGACTGATGGTGTAGAAATGAGGTTAGAGTAATAACATAATTCGTTCCTATATAAAAAAAGTTTAAATATTAGATTAAAAATGGGAAATTATTAGTGATTTATCGTATATTGAGGTATGAGTGAGAAAAATTTACTGAGTCTACCAAACAATTGGTATTGATAAGGTTTACTAGCAAGCCATATTTGAAATAGAAGCGGTATGTGTGTGTTAAAACAAGTGTTGCCCACAAATAAAAGCTACGCCTTTTGGGTAGCTTTTATTATTATGGTAATAGTAATTGTCTCAATAATGAAATTTTTTTCTTTATGTAATTACAAATACATTGTGGTACAATTACAACGAAAATCATACTGCATACAACCTCCTTCTATAATTACCATTATAAGTGAAAAAAATGAAATTTTAGAGAATGTCCATAACTGCTTTATCATGGACTATGTGTTAGAAAAATATGTCATAAAATCCAAAAAAAGGGCAATGAAAGTAAGAATAGGTATTTATTGTTATGGAGAAGATAACAAGATCATATGATATGGTAGGAGGAAAGACATGAATATTATCATATCTATTTTATTAACTATTTTTATGGGATTGTTTGCCTATTTTACGTTTATCTTGGCAAATCAAAAGAAAAAATAAATACCCAATCACACGATTAGTGTAGTTGGGTATTTTTGTCAATATACACATCAGAAATCTGATGAATTGTTTTACCATTATCAAACATAATTTCTTTTTTTCCTTTGTTGATACTCACTGTATGTTTCTTATTAATAATACAAGACTTATGTGTTTGAATAAAATTATCATCTAATTCTTTCATAATATTTTGTAAAGAGGTACGATAAGGAGCAGTTGTGTAATCGGTATGAATTTGACAATATTTCGCATTATTTTCCTTGGTAATATAAATGATTTCATCTAAGGGAAAGGCATAAGAAGTGTGGTTGGTTGTAAAATATAATCCTTTTTTTTGGCCAATCATATCGAGCGCTAGTTTAACCGTCTTTTTTATCTCTTGGTGAACATTTTTAAATTTATGGATAAATCGCAGGGGTTGGATCGTTTCAGTTGAAACAATTCCCGCCTGTTCTGCATGACTTGATAGGAACACAATCGCACTTTTAAGATCGAACCTTCTAATTTCATTGGAGATATCAATTCCAGAACGGGATCCTACTTCTATATCTAAAATATAAATTTTATTTTGTGATTTTTTATTTACAATCTTATAAAAATCAGGATTAAAATCTTGAAATGTGTGAATATGGTATAACAAATCACTTTCCATCATCGCACTTGTAATATCATGGTGCACATATTCTAATACTTTTGGTTCATTATCTACTACTACAAATTCTATCATGGCTAACACCCTACAATCTTTTATTCTAACTTTATTATAACAATTTTTTTCTAATGCTGGCAATAATATTTACTGAGAGAAACTAAAAAATTTATTTTAGGTAATACGTTGCTTCATTGTTTTGGTATCATAAGTCATTTAATAAAAGAAAAAAAGTGTCGCTTATTTTTTAAAATAGCTAACACTTTTTAAGCTTGTAATTTGGTTTGATCTAGGCCAATAATGAGAAAGAATAAACCAAATCCGAGAAGACTTACATATTTTCCAGCTGCGAGGAAAGGTGCCTTGTAGGTAATTTTGATAGAATGTTTTCCTTTGGTAATTGGGAAGCCCAAAAAGGCTTTGTTTACTTTTTCATAGGGAACTTCTTTGCCATCGACTTTAACTGTAAAACCAGCATCATAAGGAATGCTTGTGACAAAATATCCATCCTCAGATACGTCAATTTTACCAACAATTTTATCCCCTTTTGTTTTCTTCATGTCGAATGTAAAAGGATCAACTTGGGATACATTTTGGATAAGCTGATCATAGTTCAAGGTTGCAACTTGAATATTTTTTATTTGGTATTTTCCTTTTTCAACTGTAATATTTAATTCTTTTAACGGTGTATTTTGTGATAAAACATAGTGGAAGGTATGATTATGATTGTGGTATTGCCATTCTTTACAAGTTAATTTATTCATCGTTCCATTGATGGTTATTTTTTGATCTCCTTGGCTACAACTTTGTTCATTGGCAAGATCAAATGTAATCAATAAGATTTGGTTTTCTAATGCTTCTTCTAAAGTAAGGGTAAAGGTACTATTCTTTTTGGCTGTTAAAACATAAGTATCGTCTTTTTTTGTAATCGTTAAATGATCCTCTTTTGGTAATTGAAAGCTGGGGGTGATAGGAACTACTTTACTAGAAAGTTTTGTTTCTGCTTTCGCCTTTTTTACGACAGCGTTTCCAATTAAGGCAATAGTAGAATCAGGATATGATAGCTGGTCAAAAGTTGCCTCGTTAATAAGACGATTGGTCGCATATGCGAGTGGTAACACGTGATCATTTTGGTAGACCGCACTTTCGTTATTATGTCGCACTTTTCGGTAACCGATTGGTGGTTTGCCATCAGTAATAATATATTTTACTCCCATCATTGTTTGCAATAAGATATGATTATTTTGAGCTAAAATAAGTTTATTGCGATATGAGAATGGATTTTGGAAAACCTGTTTATAGAAGACATCATAGTCATTATTATAGGTAGAAGAGTACAGGGAATTCTGATAATAACGAGGATGATAGATTTTGTTGATCGTATATAAGGTATCATTTAAATGATTAAAGCGAACGATCCCTGTTTCCTTTTCTAGTGTTTCTTTAATTAATGTTTCCTTTTCATGAGAAAAGATATCTTGATATTGTTGCTTCGTGATAAAGGTCTCTTGATAATGTGAAACCCCTAAGTTAATTAGGACAATCGTGAATAAAGGGATTAAAAAGATCAATTTTTTCTGGTAGTGAAGATAGCCTATAATTGCGAGTATCATGATTAGAAGATCAAGATAGAAAAGAGGTTGCGTTATGTGACTGAGAAGAAGTAGTATGACAAAAGAGCCAATGATGAGGAGAAGTTTTTTTAAATCAATTTTAAGATCGAAGAGATGACTGATAAACTTTGAGACAAAGTATCCCATTAATGGTAAAAATGGAATAAAGACTTTGTTACGAATATAAAGGGTTCCATTCAAAAGATAGATACAAACTGGAAAGGTAAGGAGAAGAATAAAAACTATATTTAGAAAACGTTGTTCGGGTTTTTTGGTTATAAAGAGTAAATAAAGGATGGCAATGACAGCTATACTCGTCATACCTAGAGCATAATTATTATAGACAAGGGCTTCAAGATTTACGGTAGGAATGAACAATTCTTTTAGAGTTACTGCCATTCCTGCATCACCACGTCCTGATAAAATAGCATACGCCGTTGGTAATAATAAAACTCCAGCCATTGTAATTCCAATCAAAATAGGAATTAAAAAGCGGAATCCATCTTTGAAAAAACCTTTGATCGTAATGCGATTGGTCAACTTGATGTAACGACTAATTCCGTATAAGACAAAGATGATAATGCCAATCATGCTATAGTAATAACTGGTCATAATCATCAAAAAGGTACTTATTAAATAAATCCATCGGGTTTCGTTTTTAAAATATTGATCAATTCCAAGTAAACCAGTTATTAAAAAAGGCATATAACTGACAAACATAAAGTGCCTGTGAAATTGAAAAATGAAAGATGCTGATAAGATGACGACAAGGGTACTGATAAAGGCGATTTGCGGATCTTGACAATGTCCTTTTAGCCACTTATATAATAATAACCCACTAGCGATAATCAGAACGATATTAGATAGTAAGATATAATTGGTCATCGATAAAAACGGGAAGAAATAGGAAAGTAAGATGATTGGATTTAATAGTCCATAATATGAAAAATTATAAATGTTTTGTCCAGCTCCTACTTGAGCTGCAAAGCTAGGGAGGAGATCACCAGTATCATAGAAGAGTGTCCGAAAATAATCAGGGAATACACTATGTTGGTTGACCCAGTCCGTCTTGGAAGCAAATAAGTTTGTCGGATCCATTAATAGCATCAATATAAATAAAATAATAAAAATTAAAAATAAATAGTAATAGTCATGTTTTTTCTTCATAGATCCTCCTTATAGTATGATGTTATTATATAACAACCGTAGCAAAATAACAAGTTTCCATCATAGTTTGAGGAATGAAACATAGAATATAATATCAAGGTAAAACTTGATTAGGAGACTCGTAGGATTACGGTCTCTTTTATTGTTGAATAGAGAAAATAAAAAGATTTCCACAGGAATTTACCAATTACTGCCAATCTTTTCCACAGGTTTGTTTCATTCAAGAACTGTTTTTTAGAAAACCTGTGGAAAACATCGCTGATGAGTCGACAAAATGTGATTTTTTTGGTAAAATATATGTGAATAAAAGAATAGAGGTGGCGGATGAAATTTATAATAAGATGGACAAAAAAACTATTGGTTGGATGTTTTATCATGATTCTTTTCCTAATGAATTTTTTACCACTGACAATGGTAGAAGTAGAGGCCATTGATAATAATACCTATGGAATTGTCAATTTCAAAACCAAAGGATGTAATGAAACAACTTCATATGTAAATGTGGCCAATAATAAAGAAGGTTATACCAATGGGTGTTATGGTGCGGATGCCGCGTTTCTTGGTTACAATAGTAATAAAAGCCAAGTGAAATTTAAAATGGCGGGTGTAACTGGTTGGGTTGATGCCAAACAAGTTGAAGTCATTGATTATATGGACAACTTTGATAAGTTATATACGTCTAACTATACAGTAAAAAATGGTATTTTGCAGCACATTACCCAAACAGACATTAAGAAATATGAAGGGGGAGCCAAATTATCGTTGGGACCGAAGCCTTCTTTCTTAAGTGAGGGATCTTCGTACTGGAGTTATGATGGCCATTATTTTTACCCAGCCACTAAAGCCGGATATCAAGTGATGATCAATGATTATCGAGCAGGGCATAATAACAATGCAATTAATAAGAATAATCCTTATTATAACTACTATCAGTATTTATCTCATCGGACCCAGAGTAATTATACGGCCAGTGATATTTTGAACTATTTGAAATCAAGAGGTTTTTCTTCACCTATGACTTCATATCCTGCGGCGAGTGGACAATCGCTTCTATATGGGGAGCAGACATCATTTGTCCAGTACCAAAATGAATTTGGAGCGAACCTCGGTTTGGTACTTGGACTGGCTATGAATGAAAGTGCCAGTGGAACAAGTAGTATTGCCTTTCATGGAAAAAACTTATTTGGCCATGCAGCTTTTGATTCCTCACCTGGAGCGAGTGCAACATCTTATCTAAGTGTTGCCCAAAGTATTTATGCCCATACGAAATTTTATATATCAGAAGGATACTTAGATCCTTGTGATTGGCGTAGTTCAGCTGGTGCCTATGATGATGCAACTTGTCATAAAGGACGATATAATGGTGCTCATATGGGGGATAAAGCCAGTGGTCTAAATGTGAAATATGCATCTGATCCATATTGGGGAGACAAAGCAGCACAGTTTTATTATCTGATGGATAGTGCACTTGGGATGCAGGATTATAATAAGTATACGATTGCCATCAAACAGAATGCGACCAGTTGGGGTGTTCGAAAAGAGCCTACGAATGATTCACCAGAATTATATAAATCAGGTCCAATCACAGATTATCCAGTAGTCGTTTTAGAGACTGTCACAGGGCAATCAATTAATGGAAATAATAAATGGTATAAGATTCAGACAGATCCTGTTTTAAATAGTGATCGAACTAAGATCGTTCAGGATAGTGGAGCTTACAATTATAAAAATAACTATGGTTATGTTCATTCTAGTGGTTTCCGAATTGTGAATACGGGAAAGGCTATTAAAAATCGATATAACATTACGTTCCATGCCAATGGTGGAACCTATACCGATGGAACTACTGGTTCGAAAACATTGACCTTAGAACAAAATGTCGTACCAGAAATTAATTCACCAACCAAAGCAGGAGATACATTTATGGGCTGGTCACCAACGATTATGGGAGCAAGTTCTGATGTAACATACACTGCTTTGTGGAAGAATACCAAATACAATATTACTTTTGATGCCAACGGTGGAATCTATAGTGATCAATCGACTAGTAAAGTAGTTAGTGTATCAGCCGGAACTAAGCCAAGTGTTGAAACACCAACGCGAAGTGGTTATACATTTAGAGGTTGGGACAAAACAATTACGAATGCAACTGAGAATACAACATATAGAGCTGTTTGGGAAAAGGATATCGTTTATTATAGTATTATTTTTGATGCGAATGGTGGAGCATTCGATGATGGAAGTAAAACGGTAACGCAAAAGGTCAAAGAAGGAATGATCCCAACAGTGAGTGTTCCTTCACGAGAGGGATATGAATTCTTAGGTTGGTCATCAGAAATAAGTCCAGCAAGTGAGAATAAAACATATTTGGCGAAATGGGAGAAAACCGTAATTTATGATATTACCTTTGAAGCTAATGATGGTGTATTTCAAAATGGAAAAGATACCAAAGTAGTACCAACTATTAAAGGTCAGGTACCTACTGTTGATACTCCAATGAGAGATGGATTCCTGTTTACTGGTTGGGATCCAGCATTAACAAAAGCTAGTGAGAATAAAACTTATACAGCAACTTGGAAAGAGGGAACAATTGAAGATGTTTTAACTCAAAAAAGTGGTAAATTTTATTTAGACTATTTAAAAGTAGTTGGTGATAAATTGCAGATTAAAGGGTATCATGCAATTATGGGGATTGATAATGATTTAAAAACGGATATTCAATATGAATTGGTATTAGTAAATCAGACAACAGGAAAAGAGTATCGGCAATCACTTGAACGTTTAACCGATGAAAAACAGATGACGATTCCAGTTTTATCAACAGATGGAAAGAATTATAAATATTCTTGGTTCAAATCATCGATATCTTTTGCGAATATACCGCAAGGTGATTATACCGCTTATCTGCGATCAAGTACGGATACGTATTACGCAAAGTCTTATGTCCAAAATATATTGCTAAATGAGCAAGCAACGGATTATACGGAAGGAAGACGGGCAATCACCATTACCAATAATTATATGGATGCTAATATTCCTCTTGAATTTACCATTCGTGACAAACGAATTGGTAACAAAGAAACAAGCTATGATGTGAATCAATATAGCTTGGTAGAAAAATTAAAATTCGAAGATAAACAGTTGCATATTGTGGCTGCGACCTATTCTGTTGGCCTTGATATGCGAAAGACGACGACCTTACAAAGAGAACTCATTTTCGAAAACATCGAGACGTTTGAGCAGACGAGAATTTCTGTTGGAAGTTTACTAACACCTGTTTACCCAATTCAGCTAATTAATGCTGATCAATTTGGGAAAAGCAAAGATCGGGCATGGTTTGATAAAACAATTGACATTTCTGATTTAGATAAAGGAACTTATGCAATCTATGTTACCAATGAATCAAATATTTCCGATTATGGTGAGTTATATGATGTTCTCTTTGCTGATTTAAGCAATGCAAAAACAGTAATGAATGGAAAGCAATATACATTTCAGTTAAACGAATCAAAGCGTAACCGGATCGAATTAATCGTCAAATAAAAACAATTAGAGAACAATTCTAATTGTTTTTTATTTGGATTGTAATCGTATTACATGAGTTGATTGTTATTCCATTTAATTGATCACGATTCAAGACTTGACCTTTTTTTCCGTTGTTACTAGCAATATAACTACAAGCAATATTGAAGCCTGGATAGGCATTTTTAATATTAGAACATGTATTGCTTGGATTATTGATGGCAATATGTTCTGGATAAATATAAAACGTTGTTGTTTTACAATTTGGAGTTGGTGTAGGTGTTGGTCGTTGATTATTACCACCACTATTACCTCCGCTAGAATTAGAATTGTTATTTGAACTACTTGATCCACCACTTCCGCTATAACTTGGGGCTTCACCAGCACTTACTGAGAGAACAACACTTGCATTTTTGGCAAGTTCACTGCCAACTGATTTGTTTTGATCGATGACAGTCCCCTTAGTTTTACTAGCATAAACATAAGAAATTGTACAAGCGAGTTCTAAACGATTACACTCGTTTTTGGCAGCACTTTCTGTCATTCCGATAAAGTTTGGTACTTTGATAGAATTTCCCTTAGAAATCACGATTTCAATTGTTTCACCTGGATGAATAATTTGACCTGGTTTATGTGAAACACTGACAATTTTTCCTTGAGCAACCTCACTGTTAAATTCCTGTTTTTCGACTAACGAAAGTTTATGCTCTTCGGCAAACGCTCGAAGTTTACTGAGATCATTATTAAAGTTTATCATTTTTAATGATCCCCTTGAAGTGACAATACTAATTGTCGATCCTTCTTCGATAACTGTCCCTTTTTTGGCACTTACACGAATGATATCGCCAGTTTTTACCGAATCACTATATTCGCTTTCATAATTTAAGTTGACATTGTTTTTACTTGCCCACTCGATAATTTCATCCATTGACATTGTCATGAAGTCGGGTGCAATAATTTTTGCTCCTTTTGAGATATACACCTTAACGGTTGTTTCAGACTGTTTGATTGTTGTACCTGGTTTTGGATCGGTGGAAATCACTTTCCCTTTATCGATATGATCATCGAATTTATATTCTATTTCATATTGAATTCCATTTCGTTTTAACCATATGGTAGCGTCAAATTTATCTTTATTTTTTAAATCAATTAATTTGACAGGTTTTAAATCTTCTTCTTTTCCTAAGGAAAATTTTAACTTAAGATTATCATTACGTCTAATTTTACCAGTTTTATTCTGTTCAAAGAGGGTATCACGTTTTTCATCATGAAAGACAAAGTCAACATCGATTTTTTCTAAGTCTAGTTTTAATGCTTTCAATTTTTTTACAACACGGTCAACATCCCAACCCATCATATCTGGTAAATTAGCTTCTAATTCATAATTAGGCCCCTTAGAAACAATAATTTCTAGATGTTTCACATTTTTTGCCAGCACATCGCCTTTTTTATCTTGGGTAATAATATTATTTTCTTTGATTACATCACTATATTCATAAGTAGGTTCTAATGTAATCGCATTTTCATTGGCCCATTTTACGGCAACATTAACATTTTTATTAGAAAAATCTAACAAGACTGGTTGAGTTGGAAAGGTTAGTGTTCCACTTAATACAAGCGTATTAATGATGGCAAATGATAGTAAACAAGATGCTCCGATTACATTGGCAATGCTTCGTGGTTTGTTTTTCGTCATTAACCCTGCCAGTACCAATAAAAGGCACCCAAGTGAGATTAGGCTACTACATACTAAGGTATAGATATGATTGATTCGATTAAACGAATCTAGGATGTTAAATATCCAAAATACGAGAATTCCAATAGCTGTAAACGATAGAAAAAACTTGGTAAATTTGTTGATACTTTTCTTTTTTGAAGAAGAAGTAATAAGAGTATGATTGTCTGTTACTATATGGGTTACTTCTTCTAAGTTGGATTTTTGTTTTTTCTTTTCTTGTTTCATCGCCTGTTTTATTTTTTCTTTTTCTAATTTTTGAGTCTGTTCTAACTTCTTTTTAGCTTTCTTTTTCTTTTTTTGTTCTAATTCTTTCATAATTTTTTCTTCAAATTTCTTTTGCTGTTTGATTTTATTTTTATCATGTCGACTCATGAGATCATCAAATTTAAACTCATCTTGATCCATTTCCTGTTTCATAGAATCAATAATTTTTCTTTTTCTATCATTTTTCATACAATCACCTAGTATTATTATATCGTAATTTGCTTCACTTTGGAAGAAAATTGTCGAAGAAAATACTGGAAGTGTAAACTGATGATAGCTAATTAATATTATATTATTGTTTATAATAAAGTAAACAACAAACCCAAGGATATAGAAATAAGAGGGGGAAATAAAAAGAAATCACTATATAATAAAAAGTTCACGGAATGTTTCGATGATTTGGGTAGATTGAAAACTGTTGAATTTGTGGAATTCTTTCGGCATTGGGACTTGATCAAAATAATTTCAAGTTTTTTGTGTAAAGAATGGATGTGACACCTGCAACATGGTCGAGGGAATATATAACGATTAAAGATTATTTTAATATTGGATCTATCGTGTATAAAAGCCTGTCCATTTTCGGAAATTAGAATGACCATGGTTTTCTCTTTAGTAATGATATAGCACCAAGTAAATCATTTTATTATTTTAGTGAAATGCTTACACGTTCTTTAGCAACCGCATTCGATTAATACTTTTGACTAAATCGAGATTGTTGATGAATTATGGTGGAGAATGATACTTTCTAGTAAAATGAATTAAAATAGTTAGATAGTTCATCGTTTTATATCCGCAAATATTTGCTTATCAGTAAGAAATATAGTATAATTTAACAGTATTTGTTATATGTATAAATGAAAGGAGTTTCATATGATAGAAAGATTAGAAACAATAGAAAAGCGTTACTTGGAATTGAATGATGAAATGATGGATCCAGAGAATTTGGCCAATGTAAAAAAGACACTGGAACTAACGAAGGAACAAGCATCGCTACGAGATGCTTATGAGGCGTATCAGGAATATAAAAAGATTCTTTCTGATTTAGAAGAAGCAAGGGAAATGGTTAAGGATCCAGAATTAGGAGAATTTGCCAAAGAAGAAATTTCCTCGTTAGAAGAACGAAAAGTAGAAATGGATCATACCCTAGAAGTATTATTATTACCGAAAGATCCAATGGATGGAAAGAATGTTATTGTTGAAATCAGAGGAGCAGCTGGTGGTGATGAGGCTAATATTTTTGCGGGAAATCTCTATCGTATGTATACGAGATATGCTGAAAAACAAGGTTGGAAGGTTGAAACCTTAGAAGAATACCCTAGTGAGGCTGGTGGATATTCCTTAATTCAATTTATGGTAAAAGGGGATAATGCCTATTCTAAGTTAAAATATGAGAGTGGAGCACACCGTGTTCAACGGGTTCCTGATACAGAAACCCAGGGACGTGTTCATACTTCAACAGCCACTGTACTGGCTATGCCAGAAGCGGATGAAGTCGATGCGAATTTAGATATGAATGATGTCAGAGTTGATATTACGCGTAGTAGTGGCTGTGGTGGTCAAGGGGTTAATACAACTGACTCAGCAGTACGATTGACTCATATTCCAACTGGTCTTGTTGTTTACTCCCAAACAGAACGTTCACAAATTAAGAATAAAGATAAGGCCATTAAGATTTTACAAGCTCGTCTTTATGATTTGAAAATGCAAGAACATGATGCTGAAATAGGCGCTGAACGACGTAGTAAAATTGGGACTGGAGATCGTTCTGAAAAAATTAGAACATATAATTATCCACAAAATCGAGTGACGGATCATCGAATTGGTTTTACGTTAAAACAACTAGATCGGGTTATGGAAGGAGCTTTAGATGAGATTATCGAAGCTTTGATTACCGAAGATCAACAACGAAAATTAAAAGGCGAATAAGATGGATGAAAAGGCGGTTACTTATTTAAAGAAATATGGGAATCCTGATACGTTTAGTGAAGATATGAAACAACTGGAACAAGGGATTCCTGTTCAATATATTGTTGGAAATGTTGATTTTTATGGTTATGAGTTTATTGTAAACTCAGATGTTTTAATTCCGCGTTTTGAAACAGAAGAACTTGTAAGTCGGACGATTCGTTATTGTCAAAAGTTACATCTAGATCAACCAAAGATAATTGATCTTGGAACTGGTAGTGGATGTATAGCGATTACACTAGCCAAAGAAATTCCTAATTCTCATTTAACAGCTGTTGATATATCAAAAAAGGCTTTAAATGTTGCTAAACAAAATGCCTTAAAAAACCATGTAAATATTACCTGGTTAGAAAGTGATATGCTCAATTGTGTGACTGGCAAATTTGATGTTATGATTTCTAATCCTCCTTATATTGCTACTAGCGAAGAGATTGATCAATTGGTGTTTGATTATGAACCACATTTGGCATTATTTGCTCAAGATTATGGTTTGTATTTTTATAAACAAATCCTAAAAGAAGCGCACCAATATTTGCGAATTCCTAGTTTGATTGCCTTTGAAATTGGTGAAAAACAAGGAAAGCAAATTGTTGATATAGCCAAATTATATTTTCCAAATGCTTTGATCCATTTAGAGCAAGATTTACAAAAAAGAGATCGTTTTATATTTATTGAACATATAAAATGATCTTTTTTATTGAAATTATCTTTATCGACAATGATGATTGTTACAATTGCAGTTATTGTTACAGCTACCACCTAATATAATATTAATGAAACCGATAAATAGGATAAATGGAAGTAAAATAATGAGAAATGGAAGTAGTAAAAGTAATAATAGAAAATATAAAAGATACATAGAAACACTTCCTTTGTATATTAAATGAGTTAAGATAGAAATGAGCAATCATAAATTACTAGTTTTACTAAATAAATATAAAAAATTGGAAACACTATTACTGAGGTGTTTCCATGAAAATACGAAAAGATATTTATTTAAAACAGTTAGAGATATATGGATATCAATATGTAGATAATTTGGTATATCCTTCATATCAAAAAAGATTAAGCTATGGGAACAAGGTTGTAATTATTGATATTTTTGTTAAAGATAGAGTAATTGCTATTAATGGTAATCGATCGATTAACAAAAAGAATGATCACTTTATCAGAGAGTTAAAGCTTGCGAATTTTATTGAATCATAATATATTAAGATTTTTAGTATTTAGAAAATAAAAAAACCAAAGGAATAGTATTGGTTTAGATGTTAATTAAGAGCAAACTGGCTCTTTTTCTTTGTCATAAATATCAGAAATAAGATCAATCTCTTCACCAGTATCGAATTTAATTATTTTGTTAGTTTTTGATTTAATTATTGCACGGTTATTATTAATAATGCATGATTGATGAGTCTTTACAAAATCTTTATTTAAATATTGGAGTGCTTCGGCAATTGTTATTTTCCACGGAGCAATCGCATAATTAGTATGGACAATACAATATTTAGAGTTTTTTTGTTTTTCGATATAGAGAATATCATCCAGTTTAAATAAATATTCTGTTTTATTGGTAATAAATCGAATTGCTTGGTTAGTCCCCAGCATACTAATTGCAATTTTGACCGCTTTTTTAATTTTAAAATGTACTTTATGATATTTGTTAATGTACATTAACGGTAAGATTGTTTCCTTGGCAACCGTATCAGCCATGTCATTATGAAATGTAAGGAAGATAATCGGACTATTTAAGTTATATGTTCTGATATGATTTGATACGTCAATACCTGATTTATCATAAACATCAATATCCAAAAAATAAATTTTATATGTTTCGTTATCTTTTGTTTTTTCGAAAAAATCATCATTGTATTTGGAGAAACATTTAATACTGTAGTCAAACTTTGTTTTATCCATCTCACTATGGATATCTTTTTGTACGTATTCTAATACTTTTGGTTCATCATCTACTACTATAAATTCTATTTTCATATAACACCCTTATTTTATTCTATACAGGAATATTTTACCATCTTTTAAACTTTTAGCAAATACTAATTGATGAAAAATTGAAAAAGACGCATAAAATTAATAAAAATAAAAACCCTTATATAAAAGGGTTGAAAGACTACTGGTGCCGAAGATAGGACTCGAACCTACGACCTGCTGATTACGAGACAGCTGCTCTACCAACTGAGCCACTTCGGCATAACTACATTATACTACATAATATGAAAAAAGAAAATATTTTTTTTATCTATGTTTGGTTTTTAAATAAAAATTTTTTTATGCGAGCTATTTATATTAACTCATGTTATATATGATTCATATTTTATAATAGAGAGGAGGAAAAATATGGATTTTGAAAATTTTGATTGTTGTAATAATGGGAATAGTGTATATGAGAATGCTATGAGAAAAATAGAAGAAGCAAAACGTTATAAACCAAAATGCTGTTGTTTACAAGGGCCAACAGGACCAACAGGACCATCAGGAGGGCCAACAGGACCGACTGGTGCAACTGGGGCAACCGGGTTAGCAGGAGCTACAGGGCCAACAGGACCAACTGGGGCAGCTGGGTTAGCAGGAGCTACTGCACCGCCATTAAGAGGTAACATCTGTAAATAAAAAGAAAACTACCTAAGTTAGATAGTTTCATCATTTTTCTCATTAATCAATGAATTTAAAATACAACTTCTTTCATCATAATTTAAATCTAATTGCTCAATATAATACTTTATAATACCAAGATATATTTCATTTATTTGAATATGAATTTTTTCAGGATTAATTTTATCTTGATTATATAATTTTATGTCATAATCTTTTGAGGACAAAGTTTCACCACCTATTAATATATCTTATGTATGAATACATATAATTTAACTAAATAAAGTGGCTCTGCTTGATTATTTCTGTAGAAAAGGTATAAATGCTAATTTATATCTTTTTTTCTTAAAATCTAATTTAAACATTTATTATAATATTTTCGCATACTGTTTATTATAAAGGAGGTAAGTTGTATGGAAGATGATATAATAATTAAATGTTCTACAAATCTGAATGATAAAAAGGAAACATGGAAAGCAAATTTGAAATCTATTATAGACTATGGTAATTACTATAAAGCGATTATTAATGCTAGGAGTACACATTTTGATATATTAGTTGGTTATACTGATGATTATAATTGGGTTGCCTTACCGATACAAGAAGTATCATGTTCGCTTGCTTCATTTGATGATATATTTTGGAATGAAGAACGGTTAAGCAGTTTGATTGGGGTTATCGACGCTACGACAATTGCGACCGCCATTGCCTTTATAGATAAGCATAAGGATATATTGCTTGATAATTCTACAATGATAAAAAACAGTGATTACCGCAAACGGTAGCTTCACTGTTTTTTTATCAAAATA
>CAJTRV010000023.1 GCA_910578855.1 uncultured Bacilli bacterium | reverse complement strand
ATTCCTGGATTCCCTGCCGTTTGTGGTGCTACTGGTCTTACTGGTGGTACAGGACTAGATTGACCACTTGGTTGATTCATCATTCCTGGATTCATTTGTGGATGTGTTCCCCCACTTGATTTAGTATTGTCATTGTTTCCGCCTAAAGGCATATTGAAAATATCTGGAATCCCATTCCCACTTCTATTATTTGAATTATTATCTTGATTCATGCTTTATTTCCTCTCTATCATCTATTAGTATCATTATAACATATATCCTTAAAAAGAAAAGTTACCGCTGTCAAAAAATGTCAAAAAAAACACGTTTTAGGAATAACGTATTTATTATTGTAACTGTTCCTTGACAAATTCAAATACACGATCATGAATCGTCATAATCGATAAGAGTCCAGACTCATCGAAACATTCAATCGTTTTCCATTTATAAACACTCGCCAACTCAATGTATGCATTCTCTGCCTGTTTTAAGTGTTCAATATTTTGTTCTGCTTCATCAAGTAATTCTTCACGCTTCTTCCGTAACTCAAGCGTATAATCGGTTGGCATATGTAAGAAAATTGCAATATCCGGCTTTGGAAGTTCTAGTAATTTAAATTCTAAGATATCTAACCAAGCATACATATTCATTCGTTCATTGGTATCTAGTATTTTACCACCTTGATGGGCCATATTAGAATATACATAACGATCGAGAATAACGGAGATTCCTGCATCTAGTTTCTTTAAAACACTAGGAATATTATATCTTCGATCAGCTGCATAATAAAGAGCGGCAACTTTAGGTTCCACTGCGGGAGCGCCCTCTTGAAACCATCCCTTGGAAATCATTTCTTTTCCAAGATATGGTCCGCCAATAATTCTCCCCGTTGGTGTATCATACATCGGAAAACTCATTTCTTCTACTTTGATCCCTTCCTCTTTCAAGTGCTGAACCAATAATTTTGCTTGTGTTTCCTTCCCAGAACAATCTGTTCCTTCAATTACAATTAACTTACCACGCATAACTTCCCTCTTTTCCTATTATCAGTATACAACAAACATTTGTTTGTGTCAACCGACAATTTCATTATTTTCAAAAGGTACTTCTAAAAACTTACGACTGGCTAAGTAATCACACATATGAACAAATTTCTGATATTTATTAACAGGAATTGGTAATACTTCATTCCCATTATAATCCTTATTCCAGATTCCCATATGACTTTCAATCATATTTGTAAGGGCAAGAATCTCATTATCAGTAAGTGATAACTTATCTTTATTATCTTTAATATAATTACTAACCAAAAGTGGGTGATCTACTTGAGTATATTTTTGCTTCACCAATCCCGATTTTAATCCATCATGGAGAATAAGAGCCAAAATAATTAAATCTTTTTCATCATTGGTAAATTTACCACCCGTAATCGGATTTTCCAATAATTCATGACCAATCCGAACAGCGGCTTTCACATGACGAACAAGGCCACCATCTCCAAGGGTATAACTTGGGTGGTATTTCCCCGTTGAGCTTGCTGGCACCTCAAAGAAATAATCCGGTAATAATTCGATTAATCGATTCGCATTCTCACGATACTTCGGATTTCTAATATAACTTACTTCTCGTTTTAACTGCTCTTGTTTTTTCATTCTTCACCTATAAAACTAACTAATACTTCATTGGATAAATAAAAATATGCCGGTGTAATTCGAATATAATCCCCCTGTACTGCTAGTTTTCCTTCCTTTATTAATTGTTGTATTGGAAAAACTTCTTCCATCTTTAGATGATATCGCGCTTGAAACTGCTTCTTCGAAACCCCTTGACACTTCCGAAGTCCCAACATCAACTCATTCTCCATCGCTTCCTGGTCAGTTACCTGGTGTTCTAAAAGGCGATATGCACCATTGTTATAATGATTAAGACTTCGGGTATTGGTATATCTAATCTTTTCATGATACCCACTTGCTCCTAATCCATATCCATAATAATACCGATTGTCCCAATATGTCAAATTATGGCGTGACTGAAATCCTGGTTTTGCAAAATTACTAACCTCATAGTGCTGATACCCATGTTGTGCTAATGTCTGACAAATCTGCTCATACATATTCGCATCCATGTCATCATCGATCACATTCTTCTTTTGATTGCCAAATACTGTATTAGGCTCAATGATAAGGGAATACGTCGAAATATGTGGAACATCTAGTTCTAAGAAACAGGCAAGATCTTCTGTTAATTCTTCTAATGTTTCCGTCTCAAATGCATACATCAAATCGACATTGATATTGGGAATATAATTCTTAGTTAGCGCAATTAAATCAATAACCTGCTTTCTATGATGCTTTCGATTGAGCTCTTTTAAATGGGTTTGATGAAACGTTTGAATTCCATAACTAATCCGATTCACCCCATGATTTTTTAACAACTTCAATTTTTCTTCTGTCATCTGCTCAATATTACATTCAAAGGTAAACTCATACAAGGAATCTCTAGAAAATAAATCAGTAATCTGTAACAACTGTTCTAACTCTTCCTTTGACAAAACACTAGGTGTTCCTCCTCCAATATAGATCGTCTTAATCTTATCCTTTGGAAAATAAGTTAATACTTCCTGTTTTAAAGCTGTAAGATACGGTCCTACCCATTCTTTCCGATAATAAAGTTTACAAAAATCACAATAAGAACAAATCGTCTGACAAAAAGGAATATGGATATAAACTGCTTGATTTCTCATAATCCCTCCTCGTTCTATTGTACCATAGATTCTGTTTATAAATACTTCTTTTTAATCTTACTATCAACAAGAGACGCCTTTTTAATCGCCTGTGTTCCAAATTTTTCATTTAACTGATCGACGACTGACTCTAACTCATTTTCTTGGTCTCTGGCTTCTAAGGTTTCAAATAACGATACCTGATAGGGCGCCGTGTCACTTAGATTATCAAGACGAATGCCAATTAATCGCACCGGTTTATGATCCCACATCTCCTGTAACAACCGAACACTGGTCTGATATATTTCCTGGGTGAGATTGGTCGGATTCTGAAGGGTCATCTGATGAGAATAACTCCTAAAATACTTATCTTTTAATTGAACGGCAATCACACTTGTATACTTTTTCTGTTTTCTAAGACTCAGTCCAACATTTTCACTAATCGCCTGTAAGACATGTTTCATTTCTGCAATATCATTCATATCTTTTGATAACGTCGTTGAATTACTAATTCCCTTTGGCTCTTCGATATTACTGGTGACGATACTTGATGAAACACCATGAGCGCTAGCAATCATTTTACTTGCTTGATTTTTAAAATAACGGGCCAAAAAGATAGGATCAGTAGCTGCCAATTCTCCAATTGTCGTAATTCCAAGTGATATTAATTTAACCGTTGTTTTCTTCCCAATTCCATACAATTTACCAATTGGAAGGGGCCACATTTTCGTTGGAACCTCCTCTAAATAAAGCGTATGAATTTGATTGGGCTTAGAAAAATCACTTGCCATCTTGGCACATAATTTATTATTGGCAATGCCAATATTAACCGTAAAACCTAGGGTATCATAAATTTCTTGTTTTAATTTTCTGGCAAAGACAAGTTCATCCCCATATAATTTTTTTACCTTTCCATAATCCATATAACACTCATCGATAGAAGCAACTTCAATATCTGGAGAATACTGACTGAGTAACTGAAATAGTGCTCGTGAATTCTTTTGATACCATTCATAATTAGGAGGATACGTTCGAACCGCAGGGCACTTCCGCCGTGCCTCATATAGACTCTCACCTGTCTGGATTCCCATTTTCTTAGCACTCGTCGATTTGGCTAAAACAATTCCGTGGCGCTTACTCTCATCGCCTCCAACAACTGCATAAGAATTCCGAATATCATAGCGACTTCCCTTTTCTAATAATTCCAATGCCGTCCATGATAAAAAGGCATTGTTAACGTCAATATGAAAAATAAGATCCATGTTGTCACCATCCTTATCCATCATAATTTTAACAAACAAATGTACTGATTGCAAGTGTTTTTATTTCCATTTTTACTCCTTAAATTACAAAGAAAAGATGGATCTAGAATAATCACGGATCGTGATCAAAAATTCTAAGATCCATCTTATGAATACAAAATCATTTTTGGATTTAATCAAAAAAAACAAAAAATGGTGTTTCAACCATTCCTTATTCTTCCATCTTCATATAATAAACTAGGTGATGCTTATGCCAAATAGAAATTGGTGGTGTGGTCGCACAGGTTGGTGTTTTTGTTGCTTTGGATGTTTTATCCTTGTATTCTATCAGATTATCTTAACGTTATTCATCCTAACAAGATTCAACTTAATACTTCTATTTTTGTTTTTCTTGTTCTTTTTGTTCAGTTTGTTTCGAATAATATGGTGAAATAATCATCTCGGTTTTATATAGTTCATCGATAAGACGACTTATTTTCATACACATCTCGTATTCTGAATCGTGAAACTCTATTTTATTTGGCATAGCTAGTAAAATAAATAGTAGTTTCCGTTCTTCTGGAAGTAAGGGATAAGTACGTTCATAGCGTCTTAGAAGTTCACCAAACTCAAAGTCTAAGCCCTGACGTTTATATAGTTTAAAGATATCAAAAACGGGAATTCCTATTTTTGACTGATCCCAGCTAATTAAATAGGGACTTTTACTACGTAAAAAATGATCAAGATTCAAATTGTTATGTAAAACAACCAAGCGTTGTTTTCTTTTTTCTTTGATCATTTCATACCATTTTTCTAATTCTGCCTTAGCAAATTGGAGCGATGAATAGATCTTTGTACTATTTCTGGCTAATAAATATTCGCTAGGACTCATAAAGACATGAGATTCAGCAATCGCAACATAATCTTCATAATAACTCGATAAATAGACGATATTATTACTGATATCTTCATATAATTTTTTATAATCATCAAGATCTACTTCTTTATAATGGGTCGTCTTACTGTGTAACAAGGCCACTAAATCAATCAGATCAGCCATCTTTTGATCAGAAGGCATATCGATTTCATCGATGGCTTCCGTAATGATATATTCATCGTCATCCTGAATAATATTGGGATAATAATGGAAACTGCGAGAATCTAAATAAGTTAAAATCTGATTATTTTGACTCCTATTTTTAGCCTTAATAGCAAAACGACCTTTATCAGTATCAATTAAAGTCGTTTTCCCTTTGATCATATATTTCGTTGGTTTAAAGTCATAACGTTTGGCTATTTCATTAATTTTTCGCATAGCTTTGACATGGAATAATTAATTTATCACCAATATTCATTTCCGATAAATTATTATATGGTTCTAACATTTCCTTGGTTACTTGATATTGTTGCATAATCATTTCTAACGAATCATTTTCTCGAACGATATATACTTTATAAGTTGCATAAGTCTCATTATGTTCAATCGCATCTGGAAAAATACTCGTAATCTTATCTGTAACGGCCACCGTTTCTTTACTAACGGGAGCGATTAACTCTGCATCAACACTGGCCATAGCAGCTACATTCGCACTCGATGACAAATCAACTTCCGAGCTAGCCCGCTCTATTTCGACCTCTTCCATCTTTATCTCATCAATCGCTTCAATTAATTCATCCGCACTCACATTCTCATCCCTTACTAATTCTTCCGCTAAAATATCGGTTACTTCTCGCGTCTGTTCTTCAATCAATGGCTTCTCTTTAAAATTATTAACACTTACTTCAATATGAATCGCCAAAATACTGTCGTTAATAATTTCATAATAGAAATCATAAATATCAACATTACAACTAGTTAAATCATAACGATCATCCATATGAATATCAAATGGTAAATTAAAATGAAACACTTCGGTATTGGTACTCGTATCTGAGATCTTATATTCCCCACTAACAACAAATTCTCCCGTAATTAATGTATCTTCCTCAATATGTAAACTATGTTCTAGTGAAATACTCGTTATTTCTGCAATATGGGTTTTAAAGATAATATCTTTTTTAAAGGGTATTATTTTTTTCATAATGTCCGCATCCTTTCCTATCTACTCCATTGTATGAAAAAAGGAAACCGCTTATACCGATTTCCTGCAAAAGAATTTCTTTTTCTGCTTTAAAATATCATCTAACAAAACCATCACATGATATGATATTATCGTTTTTTTCTTCTACCACCATCGTTTATTTGATCGACCTGATTTGATGTTGCCGCTCTCTTCTCCAGCTCTTTATTTAATCTATTTCCAAGGATACTCCAAAGTTTGAAATAAATTCCCGCCATGAACTTTTTACATTCTTCGTAGGACAAACGGAAATTAATAGAATTTTGTTGACAAAAAAGATCAGATAAAGTATATTCTACAAAAGTTCCCTCATCTATATTTTCAGTCTGTTTTACTAATTCCAAGCGATTAATTAATATATCTAACATCCGCAATAGTTGTTCTCTTGATAAGTAATCACCATATACCAAAACAAGATAATAAAGGGAACACTCAAGATGATCCATTATGACAACCTGATTCATATCCACTCCTGACCAGTTGTCTTTTGCAAGATAGGAAAAAAGAAATAAATCTTGCTCCAACAAATATGAAAATTGATCAAATTTTTCTTTCCAATCAACATAATCAAATAAAGCTAGTAGTTGCTCCTTACTTGTAATAGCATGATCAAATAACCATTTTGTTGTATACCACTTATTTCCATTGATATTCGGCACTATCCCATTAAGATTAGTAATCATATCATTACACTTCTTAAAACAGGTTTCTTTCGTTTCCAAATCATCATATTGTTTTTCAAAGCGATAATATTCAATCATTTGATAAAGTTTTTCGAGCTGTTCTTGTCCTAAAATACAATTTTCGAGCTCATCTCTGATAAACATTTCTAATCCTTGTAGTAATTCCTCATCATAAAGATCAGGGTTATAATAATCTTCCTTCAAAATAATCATCTTGATGATTATTAAATCTCTGATCGCTTCATTTATATATGGCCTATTTTCTTTTGTATTTATATTTTTTATATCAATACTCATTTTTTTACCTCATTTCTTTTACAAAAGACGCTTGTTTCAATCGCCCCATTTGTTCAATCAGTTCCATCACACTTTCTTTTAACGTTTCAAAAAATGTAATATCTGCATGTGAATCTTCCATCATAATTGCTATCATCCCCTCACTAATGAGATTGTGAAATCGCCATCCATCTGATTGCGTTAATAAATCTGTATACTTATTAAGAATATAATAAATACTATAACCAAGCAACGGATCCGCAAGTAACGGTGCATGACCATTTGAAAATGACAACGAATGTGATTCCAGAATCGACTGCCATAAAAAGGAATCTAATAACAGCAATTGTTCTACGATCAACCTAAGTTGAGCATATTGTTCAGAAGTCATTTGAGCGCTAGAACCATCCCATAATCCATGCTCTCTTGCTTCCTGTAATAATTGATCCTTACTGGTAATATGCGCCGAAACTGTTCCACTAGAATCACGTAAAATCTTTGCATTCAATTGTTCTAAAATATCTTCTCGTTCCATTAAACTCCTCCTACAGGTGAACCGGTTCCTCTTTCCGTTTCGTCTTTACTGTTCGCTCTGACTTCTTCCATACATAATCAAATACTTCCTGATAAGTTTTCACAAAGTGATATTGTAATTTCTTTCTCACTTCATTTGGAATATCATCTAAATCACGTTTATTATCATAAGGAAGAATAACAGTTTTGATGCCACTTCGAACAGCACCAATACTTTTTTCTTTTAAGCCACCAATTGGCAATACTTTCCCACGGAGTGTAATTTCTCCTGTCATCGCCAGGGTATGAGGAACTTTCTGCATCGTAAGGGCACTTACCAAAGCAGTTGTAAGGGCAATCCCAGCACTCGGCCCATCTTTTTTAATCGCTCCCTCAGGAACATGGATATGTATATCATGTTTTGTAAATAAATCATACGGTATTTGGAAGGTTTGATCATTAGCCTTGAGATAAGATAAGGCAATCTTGGCACTTTCTTTCATAACATCACCAAGTGAACCCGTTAAAACTAGTTGCCCGGTTCCTGGATAGTGATTAACCTCTATTGCCAAGGTATCACCACCATAGGAAGTATAAGCAAGCCCATTTACGACTCCAATACTCTTACTATTCGAATCAATCGTCGGATATTTTCGCTTACCAAGAGCAGCAACAAGCCGGTCTTTGGTAATGGAATAACACGGTTCACTACGATGCTGCATAATGATTTCGGTCACGATTTTTCGAATCACCGTCTCCAATTGGCGTTTTAGATCACGAACACCTGCTTCTCGTGTGTAATAGCGAATCATCTCCAATAACATCGAATCGCGAATTGTTACTTGTTGTTCTAATATTCCGTGAGTAGCACAGATACTAGGAAGAAGGTGCTTTTTCGCAATATCTAATTTTTCAAGCTCCGTATAGCCCGATAATTCGATGATTTCTAACCGATCTAACAGTGCCTCGGGAATATCCTCCATATAATTAGCCGTTACCATAAACATTACCTGTGACAAGTCATATTCTTCCTCGAGATATCGATCGACAAAATACTTGTTTTGGGTTGGATCTAGTACTTCTAAAAGACTACTAGCAGGATCCCCGTGAATCCCTTTAGTCATCTTATCAATCTCATCAATTAAAAAGACGGGATTATTGCTACCAACCTTTTTCATTGAACTGATAATTCGCCCTGGATTAGCCCCAAGATAAGTGCGGCGATGCCCCATAATCTCTGACTCATCACTCATTCCCCCAACAGATAGCTTTACAAATTTACGATTCATCGCCTTCGCTACCGAATAAGCAAGCGTCGTCTTTCCTACTCCAGGGGGCCCTACTAGACAGATAATTGGACTATTGAGTTGCTTAGTCATCTCACGAACTGCTAGAAACTCAATGATCCGCGTTTTCACTTGTTCAAGACCAGCATGACTCTCATCTAATTTATTCTTAACATCTTGTAATTGAGCATTATCAACTGTAAATGTTTGCCAAGGCAGATCTAAAAACCATTCGATATAGGTTCGGACGATATTCGCATCAGGACTCATCGGCTGCATTCCACTAAGACGCCTATATTCTTCCAATAATTTTGTTCGAATTTGTTCAGGACAAGGTAACGCTTCAATCTGTTCCTTTAACGTGTCCATCGTCGTATCACCATCGCCTAATTCTTCTTTAATTAGGCGCATTTTTTCTCGTAGGATAAAATCTTTCTGGTTTTGATCGATCTCTTCTTGAACTTTACTATCGAGTTCTCGCTCGATATCAAAAACCCGCCCCTGCTCATAAATATCTTCTAATAACATGGTCGCCCGCTTTTTAGGATCTAACTGAACCAAATACGCCTGGAGTCGCTCTAAAGTTAATGGCAAATAAGGAACCATCATATCTGTCATATCAGCCAGTGTATCCTGCTTCTTAAGTTCCGCAAGCATACTATTACTCATATAAGGAACTGTACGAATAATCGTCTCGATCTCCCGGTATAACTTAGAAACCAAAACCACTTCTTCGTTTTTTGGTAACTCTTCTTTAGGTAATACTTCGACAATTGACTCTAAAATCTCATCAGGCCGATTCAAATTCAAATACTCATAAATCATCGCCCGCTTCATTCCTACTAATATAACCCGAGTGGCACCACTTGGAAGATCAATCTTTTTTTTCATCTTCGCAATCACACCAATCCGTGAAAACTCTTGGTGCTTTGGACTCTCTTCTAACGGATTATTGCTCGTCACAACCAATAATTGTTTGTCATGAAACATCTCAGCTACTTCTAAAATACTTTTTGATTCTTCATTTTCAAACTCTAACCGGATTTCATGATTGGGTAATAATACCGATCCTTTTAATAGAATCACCGGTAAATTTTTTTTCATAAAGGAACCCTCCTTAAATTGGTTTTTATTATAGTATAAAAAAAGGAAAATGTCTATTCCTTTTTAGGATTTCGCAAAATAGTCAGAAATTGCCAGCAAATCATTCGTTTCAAGAAGCTGAAGGCGAATGGTTTTAATTCCCAACTGCGAATACCAGGAAGCTGGTTTCACTGACCGAGCGGTATGAAAATATATGATCATCAACTGATCTTCTACCCGAATTGGGTATTGCTGATGAAAGCGATCTTGTAGATACAAGTGGTCAGGTGATACATGATATTTTGCTGGCAATAAAAACTTTGAAAGCATCATTTCTGGGTGACCATAAGAAACCACTTCGACATTAGGTAACGCTTGGTACCGCGCTTGGTAAGACTTGAGTAATTCTTCCATCTGTAGTGCTGTTAATTCATATGACAAAGTAACTCGCCTAGCTCCTAGGCTATGTAATAAAGCAAGGCTATAAGAGTTCACAACATTTAATGAGGTATCCGTGATAAATGATGGTGAAATGCCTAGGCTTCCTACTTCTCCTACTAAAACAGAGTCCGAAGTTACAGGATACGTCGTCATAACCCGGGATAGACGCAGCACCACTCTTGGATCATGCTTTACTTGTTGATACAGCGTTTCATTCACATAAATAATCGATACTGGTCGTTCTTTTATCTGTTGATAGTGTTCCATCGTCTCAATCGAAAGAGCAAGCTGCTCATCTTCTTGGTAATTAGGAACTGTTCGCTGGTATTCTCGTTTTAACATTGGTGACCGATATAGGCGTTGCTGATTCAACGCAGTAATCGCTGCTCTTCGTAGTTCATTCATGCTCGACATAGCAATAAAACTATTGGGTGAAACATCAATGGTACAATCTACAAGCCGGTAAATACTATCTCCAAAACGACTTATTTTTGATCGCAAGTCTTCCACCGTCACTGGCCGCTTATGTGCAACGCTAACCTTTTCTAAACTGGTAACCGTTACGGTGTGCTCATCATCACGAAGCGTAAATTTAGCCTCTGAACCCACGATAACTTCAAGATGTCCCCATACGGGCACTTTCCGGTTTCCAGCCTTGATCTCCTGTTCAATAGCCGCAATCTCCCTCGCATCTGTCGTCTTTACTACCAAACTACCAACCCTGACTACTTCTGGTAATGTCAAAGAAATGATCTCGCCTGCCTTCGCTTCTTTTACCTTCTTTTGATCCTTGCTAAAAACATTTAACACGGTTCCTACATCAGGATCTCCTAACACCCGAATTCCATCATGAATAGCCACCGAATCCGTTAAGCGAATCGTTGTAAAAGTTCCACTGGTTGCGACTACTTTACCAATAGGAACCCCCATATGATTGGGCCGAACTGGATTGGTTATTTGGTCATTCTGCTCATGAAATAAAAATCCTTCTGTATATCCGCGGTGAAACAATTTCATCAAAGTCTGCATCTCAGAAGGCGAAATTGTAATCTTCCCTGTCGTTTGATATTGGAAAATTGCCTTACGATATAACGATACCACCGCATAAACATAACTTGGACGTTTCATTCGTCCCTCTATTTTAAAACTGTCAACTCCTGCTTCGATTAATTCCCCCAACCGAGCAATCGTACTTAAATCTTTGGCACTTAGTAAATAAGCTTCATCCGTTACAACTTGGTCTTTTCCTGATCCCTTTTTAATTAAAGAATACTTCTGACGACAAGTTCCAGCACAAGTTCCCCGGTTCCCACTTCGTCCGCCAATCAAACTACTCATCAAACACTGACCAGAGTAACTAATACATAAGGCTCCATGGACAAAGACTTCTAGTTCTAACTTCGTATGCTGCTTGATCAAACGAATGGTATCAATGTCAACCTCCCGAGCAATGACCGCCCGAGAGCAACCGAGTTTCTCTGCAAATTGAACCCCTTCTAATGAATGAATATGCATTTGGGTTGAAGCATGAAGTTCTAAATCAGGATAGGTTTGATGAATTAGATCGAGAACGCCAATATCCTGAATGATAAGAGCATCAACCGGAATACGAACTAGTTGATCAACATATTCTAAAAGCGTTGGAATCTCATTTTCATAGACCAATGTATTAACCGTAACATATACTTTTACACCATATAAATGGGCATAAGTAACAGCCTCCGTTAACTCCTCAATCGTAAAATTACCAGCAAAATTACGGGCTCCAAACATGAGTCCGCCTAAATAAACTGCATCACAGCCAGCTTGAATTGCCGCCGTTAAACATTCCCGGTTCCCAACGGGAGCCAATACTTCAATTTTTTTCATAGATTCTTTCGCTCGCTTTCCTAGATATCGCTACTAAAATTATACCATAGTTTTCAATCAAAAGAAAAAATTTGCACCACCTAAAGTTGCACAAATTGTTATCTTATTTTGTTTTGGTTTTTTCATCAGGTGAATAATTCGTCTGTTCTAAAATCGAATCAATATCATTTTTAATCGTATCCTTTTCTAACTGAATAAAATCATCAATATGATATGTAAGGCTACCGTTAGTAAATACCCATTCATTATGATTATCAAAAGCTGTATAATATCGTTCGATACTTGAAAAAGAAAAAGTCGAATCCAATAATAACTCTAAATCAAGCACATCCGCTACCCGTTTGATATAAATCTTGGTATCCGATATATCTGTTAGGTATGATAAATTAATCTTATTGTCCGGATCTAGATCAAGAAAATATAAGGAATTATCTTCTTCGATGAAATATCCTGTTTTTAACATATCATCGTCACCTTTTATTAACCATAAAAAATATAGCTGTTTCCCTTCTTCAACAAAACTAATCTTGTCCCAATCGCGAGCACCTTTAATACCATCACAACCAGTAAATGCGGCGGTTCCGAGACATAACGTCGTACAGAGAGCAAGTTTTCCTAACTTGAGTTTCATATTATCAGAATTATAATTTTTTGCCATAAAAAATCTCCCTCATTATGATTATATATTATAACAAGCTTAAATTATTTGTCAACTTTCCCAATATTGTATCTTCCATGACTCCGTTTTTTATTACATCATGAAAAAAAGCGCTATTAACGCTTTTTCTGATAACCAAATTCTCCGGTTCCTGTCCAAAAACGACAAAACTCAGCTAATAATGTAAGTTTTTGATCCACAGTTAAACGTCCGTAGTATTCATGACGTAGCTTCATTCCTTTGGTAAGCAATTGCCTAGCATTATAATATTCAATATAATAGGCAAATGTCTCAGGATAGGCGTTCCAAATTTCTTCAAGTGCGGCAATCAATTCATCGTGATTACTAATGGTATTGGGATAAATTCCTTGCTGATAAAATAGTTCAGTCATTCTTAAATAATCACGACATTGATCGATCGTCCAAAGATATAATTCATGATCTTTAACTTGGTCAACTCGACTAGGATCCTTCTTAAAACAGGAAAAATCAATCGATAGAAAATCAACATCAGTATCGATATGATCCCAACACTTTTCACTAATTACGAGACCCATTTTCACATTGGATAACTGCTGTTTTAAGTAAGTAATGATTTCTTTATCGTAGCTACTAACAACAATATCTTTGTTTTGATAAGGGGCAATTGTATCTCGAAGTACTGTTTGATATGTCTTTTCTTCATCATAATCACGATTGGACCCCTTAATCTCAATCATGATGCGTTTATGCTTAGGTAAGTATTCTAATACTTCTTCTAGGGTAATGATACAAGATCGATTCTTACGAGAATGAATCAACTTCTCCTGAAGATAACGGTTTTGTGTAAAATTAGGAAGGGTTTGAAACAGATACTTCCACCAATCAAAACGATGTGGCCGACAGCTAACAGAACCCAATTCTTCTAATGTCATATGTTTCACAAGTCGCATTTTATTCCCGGTTAAAAAAGTATTCCAGTCGTGAATGATAACCAATTTATGATCTTTGGTCATTCGAACATCTAACTCTAAACCATCATTATAAGGACTCGAAAGAGTCTTTAAAATGGATTCCTGACTATTTTCGGCATACAACAAATTCCCCTTGTGACCTAGATTCATATTCCCACCTCATTTAGATACTATTATAGCGATAAATCTTAGTTTGTCAAACGCAAAGTAACGAGAGATATTTCTACTCGTTACTCTTTTAAATGTGTCCCTAAATTAGTTAGCTGATATCCCCGAGATTCAATATACTGAATCATACTCGGTAATTCTTGTTCTACTTGATCACTAATTGGCAGACTAATCAAACTACCCGCCTTTAATTGCTTTTTTAATTCTGTTAATGGTTGGTCCTTTAGAACCATCGTTGGAACAATGGTCATATCTTGATACAAATGACAGACATCAATGACTGCTTGCTCCTTCTTTTCTGCATAACAATAACTCTGTTGCTGCTTGCCAATTCGTTTAATAATCGTATCAATCCAGACAAATGAGCTATCCTTATAATTTCGGTGATAACTGAAATTTCCAATCGTATGACCTTCGGCAATCAATGGCTCTAATAGTTCAACATGTTGTTCTAACCAGTTTCCATCGATAAAAAAGGTCGCTGCCACTTGTTTTTCGCGTAAGATGTGGCGAATTTTTTCTATCTCATCTGCTTCACTTACACGAAATAGTAAACTGACCATTCGCTTGGTCGGATTTCCGCCAACAATAAATTTCTTATAATGATGATCCAATGTTTCTGCGGGAGATAATTGTTTATAAATAAGGAGGTTAGGGTCAAACTTTCCATATTGTTTCATCTTAACATAACTTTTATTAATATCAACCGTTTTACCAGCAATCCCTGGAACAATGGTATCCTCTTTGATAATCGCATCTTGTGGTTTTACCTCATATGCTTTACTCTTTTGCTTCAACTCAACCATAATATCATCCATATCTTTAACGACAAGAATGGTCTGTTCTGTCGAAAAAAACGTTACGGCTAGTAAAGCAATTAACCCCGTCGCCTGTAAAAATTTCTTCATCTAGTTCACCTATCTAACTATATGAAGAAGAAAAAAAGGTTATGCTTATTTCAAGTTATAATTAAGGGCTTTTAATTCATCTAAGACGAATAACCCATCTTTTCGAATTAAAACATCGTCAAAATAGATTTCTCCCCCACCATAGTTTTCAAGCATCACAAGGACCATGTCCCAGTGAATCGCTGATGTATTGCCATTATCAGCTTCCTCGTAGGCACGACCTGGCGTAAAATGAATACTTCCAATGATCTTCTCATCATAGAGAATATCGCCCATTGGATCCATGATTTCCGGGTTAAGACCGAGGGAGAACTCGCCAATATAGCGGGCTCCCTCATCAGTATCAAAAATCTTTTTCAAAGCTTCATTGTCTTCATTACAATGACATTCAACAATCTTACCATCTTCAAACGTTAACGAAACCCCCGTATAAATATTTCCTTGATAAGGGCAAGGTGTATTATAGGTAATTGTTCCATTTACCGAGTCACGAACTGGGGCCGTAAAGATTTCCCCATCGGGAATATTACTCTTGCCACAACAAGGAACAACCGTAATATCTTTAATGGAAAAAGTAAGATCGGTATTTGGGGCTACCAAACGCACTTTATCAGTCTTAAGCATCAGCGCTTCAAGCGGTTTGATCTTCTCATACATGGCCTGATAATCGACATTCATCACATCAAGTGCATAGTTATAAAACTCATCATTGGTCATACGCGCTTTAAACGCATCCATATGTGATGGATAATTTAATAAGACCCAACGCCGTTCATTAATTCTAATATCATCAATTTTCTCCGTTGCCTTTCCAATTTTCTGACGAATTTCACTGGGAACATTCTTATCGTTAAACTCATTTTGCGTATAACGAATATGAATAAAACAATCATAGTGATCGACATCATATTGTTTCCGTGCCTGAATAAACGGAATTCTATTATCTGTTGTATGTTCTAGTAACAGTGCATTTATCTCATCATCCATCATATCGACAAAGGGAATTCCGCCTATTTTCGTAATATCGACAATCAAGCGTTTTACTAGTGGTCGACATTTCTCATTACAACTAATTAAAACCGTCTCACCTGCTTGAACGTTTAAAGAATAATTTACAATCGTTTCACTTAATTTTTCTAATCTATTATTCATTATTTCACTCTTTTCTATTCTTAACATATTATAACCATGAGAGGGGGATTTTATGTATTCAAGTTATGGAAATTATCCATTATCAACAAACTATATGAATAATTCATATGGTAGTAGCTATGGACGCTATCCTGGAAATAGACCAGGAAATTACGGATCAAATAATGACCGTGTTGGTGGTTTCTTATTCCCATTTGTCTTAGGAGGAATTACTGGTGGTCTACTTGCTCCAGCGTTCTATCCACGACCATATTATTATCGACCATATCCTTACTACCCATACTATCCATATTATCGTTAAAAAAAGATTTATACAGTTTTTGTATAAATCTTTTGATTTTGTTTAATCTGATTAACACTATCAAGGGTAGCCCAACCAAGTTCATGAGGGTTACAAGCGATATTTTGGTTTTCGGTAAGTGGTCCATAATGGACAACCACTTGGTATCCTTCCCCTAACTGATCAGCTTCATAAATGAGATCTGCCATAAGAGTTCCTTCTTCATAAGTCACACAAACAAGATTCCCCACAGGATCGATAATAGCAGCTGCACTTACGAGATTATCATCCTCAGGACTAACATAGGAATTAAAGACTGAAACTCCGGGACCAGTTAAACTAGAATCACGATAATACTGGGTAGTATCCGTTAACGTTGTCACATCGCCAATGCGAAGCTCTTCGGCACATATTCCCATTTCTTCTTCACTAGGAGCCAAATCATAAGTCGGAAAAGTTGCAGCAGGGGATGCGATCGTAATTTCTCGATTCCTTTCTGGTGCTGGATCACTTGATTGTGGCGCAAGAGCCAAACCACCACATCCTAAAACCGCCACTGTTCCTAAAATTGCTGCTGGTTTCTTCCATACCTTCATCTGCTCACGAAAACGATGAAGTGGCGCTACATAGGTTGGAATTGGACTTGGTTCTGTTACTTCTGCCACCACGTTCTTTTCAGTTTCTGATTGTTCTGGTTCAAATATGATACGTGTTGCTACTTGTTTCCAAGTACTACCAAATCGTTTTCCCAAGGCTTTTATCTTAGTTAATGAATTCGTAAATGAGGCCGGCAACGTAATTTGAACCCGCCTTTCAAGTGACTTTTCTAAATCACGAACACTTAAATAAGTTCCTGGTTGCAAACGATATTCCTGTCCCTGATTTAAATAACGAAAGCTACTTCCATCCACTACCTGACCTGTATCAAAATGATCAAATTTAAGAGGATTGGCCGCTGCCTTCATACTACTTTTCTCAATGGTTACTGTCGCAATATCTCGTTTATGCATTGCCCCTAATTGACGTGTCACTTTAAAGATTCCATAACGTTTCTCCCCAACAAGCGAATTCATCGTACTTTCTAACTCGGTCTCGGGAATATATTTTCCTACCTGTATGCGCTTCGCATACTTACGATCTAATTCAATTCCCCCGATTTTGTGTTGATGAAACAAAATTCCATATTTTTTCGCATGTTTCACGCGCCGTTTATTCATCCGTAGTAAACTAGGGTTAACCCGCATCTTCTTAAATCGACTGATATAAAATGATTGATCTAACACTTGATCAGCTGATAGCTGTTTTTTCCTTTTTAATTTCGGATATTGAAATTGGATATCCATCGTATCACTCCCTTTTTGCCACATATTATACTCACTTTTCAGGGATTCGTCAATCATTCTCGTAAAAATTGCCTGATAAAAAAAAGTTACCATAACGATAACTATTTTGCTTCTTCAACAGCTCTTGTTTCCCGAATAACCGTAACTTTAATAGTACCAGGATACTGAAGATTATCCTCAATTTTCTTCTTAATATCACGGGCAATCTTAAAGCTCTCTAGATCATTTACTTCATTTGGTTTAACAATTACACGAAGTTCTCTTCCTGCCTGAACAGCAAAGGTTTTCTCTACCCCTTTTACATCACGAGCAATATTCTCTAATTCCTGTAGTCGTTTCACATAGTTTTCTAATGAGTCATTGCGCGCCCCTGGTCGGCTAGCTGAAAGCGCATCTGCAATCGCAACAATACTAGAGATCATACTCGTCGCCGCTGTATCACCATGATGTGATTCAATCGCATTGATGACAATCTCATTTTCTTTATACTTATGAGCGATATCACTTCCAATATCAACATGACTTCCTTCAATCTCATGGTCGATCGCTTTACCAATATCATGTAACAACCCTGCACGTTTTGCCAACACGACATTTTCGCCAATTTCGCTCGCCATCAACCCAGCTAAGTTAGCCACTTCAATCGAGTGCCGAAGCGCATTCTGACCATAACTTGTCCGGAAGTGAAGTTTCCCTATCAACACCACCAATTCTGGATCTACTTTAGTAATTCCTAGTTCAAATAAGGCATTATTCCCATACTCTAATATCTTAGCATTCATATCGCTACTTACTTTCGCGTATAACTCTTCAATCCGAGTTGGATGAATTCGCCCATCCTTAATTAATGTTTCCACTGTAACCCGAGCAATCTCACGCCGTAATGGGTCAAAACTAGATAACACGATTGCTTCAGGTGTATCATCGATAATAAGATCAACCCCGGTTACTGCTTCAATGGTACGAATATTGCGCCCTTCACGTCCGATAATTCGCCCTTTCATCTCATCATTTGGTAATGTTACAACCGTAACTGTTTGTTCTCCAGCCACATCAGCGGCATAGCGCTGCATACAATGTAACAACATTTCTTTCGATTTTTTGTCTACCTCTAACTTGGCCTCTGCTTCCCGGTCTTTAATCAAACTGGCAATCTCTAACGTCATCATATCCTCGACTTTTTTAAGTACTAGTTGACGTGCCTCATTTTTACTAAATCCGGCAATATTTTCTAACTCCTTAATTTGTTCTTTTTTTAAGTTTTCCACTTCCACTAATTCATCTTGAATTTCTTTTTGTTTTTTTGAGATCGATAATTCTTTATCATCGAGTAATTGCTCCCGTTTTTGAAGGGCCAAATCACGCCGATCAATATTCCCCTCACGGGTAAGAAGGCGTTCTTCAGCCTCTTTCATCTCACTCTTTTTCTCTTTAATTGTATTATCTGTCTCTTTTTTTAATTTATATGCTTCCTCTTTGGCTTCTAACAAATAATCACGCTTGATCTTATCAGCCTCTTTATTCGCTTTTTCGATAATTTTTTCCGCTGATTTATTTGCAAGTGAACCCTTTAAGTAATGAAATATAAATGAAATAATAATTCCAACAAAAAGTCCAACAAGGACTAGTAAAATGGAAAGTAATATTTGATCCATACATACCTCCATTTTTCTATTACAGACATTATCATGCCTATCTTTATTTTAATCGATATTACAAAATAAGTCAATCATTTTAAAAGAGGGAATAAGCACAAAAAAATAACTTGTCCATCAAACAAGTTATTATTTTTTTATTTGGTGATCCGTATGGGATTTGAACCCATGAATGCTGCCGTGAAAGGGCAGTGTGTTAAACCACTTCACCAACGGACCAAAACAATGGCGCTTCTTGTAGGACTCGAACCTACGACCCTCTGATTAACAGTCAGATGCTCTAACCAACTGAGCTAAAGAAGCATATATAAATGGTGGGCCTGAATGGACTCGAACCACCGACCTCACGCTTATCAGGCGTGCGCTCTAACCGGCTGAGCTATAAGCCCATTTATAAATGACTATTACAGTATATCTTATTTTAGGGATTTTGACAAGTACTTTTTTTAATTTTTTTACAAATTTTAGGTTGTTTGTCTGTCCTCCATAAATAATATACACATTTCTAAGAATTATGTCAATCATTTTATCAATTTTCTTAGGAATCGTCATAAAAATAAAGGAAGCGTGCTATAATATTAATGCAGAAACGAGGAACTATATGAAACAGAAACAGATTCAACAAATAGGTATCTTATTTACTCTTTGTCTTATCATTTCCTTTTTATTTTTGATGATATGTAGTAAAGCATCATTTCTCTATCCACTAAATGAATGGATGGATGCCAATTGCTTTTTTACCATCGGTCGCGGTATGCTACACGGTAAGGTATACTATGTTGATCTCTTTGATCAAAAAGGACCATTACTCTATTTCTATCACACCATCGCGGCTCTTATTTCAGAAACCACTTTTATTGGTGTCTTTCTAATTGAAGTCATTTCCTTTGCCTTCTTCTTATATTATGCCTATCAACTTCTCCATTTATACCTAAAACGTGAACTCGCCTTTTTTGCTCTTCCCATTATCAGTTTTTTAATACTTACCCTACCAGCCTTTAGTCATGGTGATAGCGCTGAAGAATTTTGTCTCCCATTCCTAATGTATAGCCTTTATTCTCTTGTTAAGTACCTGCGCAAAAACCAAACATTTCCTAGTAGGTCAATGCTTCTTATCAACGGAATTATGGCTGGTTGTGTCATGACAATTAAATTTTCAATGCTAGGGTTCTGGTTTGCCTTTATGATGTGTCTCTTCTTTATTATAATTACGAAGAAAGCCTACAAAGTAGCAATGATAAGCTGTCTCATCTTCCTTTTTGGAATGAGTCTACCACTCATTCCCTGGATTCTCTACTTTATGTACCACGGTGCTTTAAATACCTTCTTCGAAAGCTATATCTATTTTAACATTCATTACTATCCTGTCCATTCACCTTTCTTGCTCAAGATGATTATGGTTATTGCCAAACCAATTCGCTTTCTTGGTCAAAATCCCGGAATTGGGATTCCTGTTATCATTGGCTTTACAACTCTATTATTTGATCAAACTATTCTAAAAAAGAGAAGTCATAAAATCATCATCTTAATAACGTTCCTCTTTCTATGCCTAGGAGTCTTCTCTGGTGGTGTCTCATTTCGCTACTACTACCTCATATTAACGCCATTTCTCGTTCTAGGACTGATTTCCCTCGGATCTTGGATGCAAGCTTATTATCCCCGTTTACTCTGTAAAAACGCTGATGCATTGTTTATTATCATAACAACTCTTCTACTCTGTGTTACTTTTTATGGAAGTAAGAATACTCAGATGATCAATGGAAGAGTAAAACGGGAAGATCTCGTTCAATACCGGTTTGCCAAGATTATCAAGCAAACAAAGAACCCGACATTATTAAACTATCAATTTTTAGATGGTGGCTTCTATCTAGCAAGTAATATTCTACCAAGCAATCGCTACTTTCAAAAGCTCAATATTCCCGATGAAGTATATCCAGATAATATTGAAGATCAAAATGAGATGATCCGACATAAAAAAGTTGACTTTATCGTTACCAGAACTATAATTAATCGTTATACCAACGATACCAAATCAAAATACTTAAAGCGAAATTATAAAGAAGTTTCCCGAATGAATCAGGAATATGAAGAAAAACGTTATCGTTATATTCTATGGCAAAAGAAACCATAATTATAGATCAATTAATTTATTACAGCATTACGGCAAAATCTTATGATTGAGCCTTTTTCATATATCTTTATTCATAAAATTTTCTTTCGTTATCATTATCCATATAAATTAAATAGTCTTATATTTTGAAGATTTGATCTACTAAATCCAGTTCCATATTTGTCAGTTAATTTTTTTGATAGTTTCAATAACAGTCCTTTACCATATTCTGTATAAATGTTTATTTCACATCACGTTTTAGTATACCACTATGTTACTTCTGTAATATCTTAAAATAACTCTTTTATTCCCGTTCCTTATTTTCTATATTTTTATTATATTGATATTCTTTGCTTTTTTCTCCTACATAATAAGATTTGGCTAGTTATTAACAAACCCACAAAAAAAGATTACCACAACAGGAGACTGCTGAAAAAGTATACAAAGATTACTGTAAAGTATACCAGTAGTCTTTTT
>CAJTRV010000022.1 GCA_910578855.1 uncultured Bacilli bacterium | reverse complement strand
TATAAACTATGCATTGAACATTAGTCGAGATATCAAGTTTTTAGATTTTAAGAAATTAGATATGGGAACAATGGTAGAGATATGTAAGATCATAGGTGTATTTTTAGATAATGCGATTGAAGAGGTAGAAAACTTAGAGAAGACCTATATAGGGATTGAGTTATATGTTGAAGATGATGCTTTTTGTATCAAGGTATCGAATAATTACTCACGAGGTCGAGACTTTAGTAAGATTGAAGAGTTAGGATATACAACTAAAGAGAATGGTCATGGATATGGGTTATTTTTAGTAAAAGAGATCATCGAGAAGAATGATCGGTTAATCAATGAGCGATCGGTTACTGGTAAATACTTTAATCAAATTGTCAAAGTTTTAGATATGAAACTAGTGTAAGCTAGTTTTTTTTGATATAATGTATCTATAGAAAAGATGAGATTTATGAAACAATATAAAACAATAATAATAGGCTTATCACTATTATTACTAAGTGGTTGTGGGACAAAAAAAGAAGAAATTTTGTACACCTGTAAACAGGATGCAATCGCATCTACTTACTCTGCTACCTTTGACTATATTATAAAGACAAGGGATCAACAAGGAATTAGTTCAATTGAGACATCAGCCATTTATACTGCTAGTTTCGATGACACTGATTTTTCCGATGTTATAAAAACATTAGAGGAACAAAAGAAAGTATACCAAGGACAATATACAGAGACAGATATCGATTTAGATGAGAGGAAGGAACAAATATATTTTCGTGTGATGATTCCTATAAACGAGCATAATCTATCCCTATTACAAAATATTGATGATCATTTGGTTCAAGATGGCAATCTTAATATTCAACAATATAAAATTTTTCTGGAAAATCAAGGCTATACTTGTAAATAAAACGTATCACTCAAAAATGATACGTTTTTAAACACCACCAATAATACCACGATGACGCAAATAAAGTTTTCTTAACCAATCAACTGGAATAACTGTTAAGGCGAATAAAATCATAATAACAAACTCTTTTAGTGTTAGACCTGCTGTTCGAAATAAAGTACCTCCATAATAAATTAAAATTACTTGAACAACAACAATTAAAGCCATAATTAGGATAAATACTTTATTTTCTTTTAAATGGGCAAACAAATTAAGACGATGAGTTCGTGCATTAAAGGCATTAAAAATATCAATAAAGATAAATAAGCCAAAGAATGCAGTCATCAGATACATATGATGGACATCTGTTCGAAATAAAGATTTAATCCATGGAGATTTGATAAAAATAACACATAGAATAGCCGAATAAAGACCGGTAATTATGATTTGATTCATCATATAACGATTCATTATCGCCTCATTCTTTTTCTTTGGAAATTCATTCATATATTCGATTAATGGTGGTTCAAAAGCAAACGCCAAGCCTGCTAATGTATCCATAACCATATTAATCCACAACATTTGGATTACGGTTACTGGGGTATCAATTCCAATGAATGGTCCAACAATGGATAAACTAATCGCACAGGCATTAATTGTTAATTGAAGAATAATAAATTTGCGAATACTCTTAAAAATCGTCCTTCCAAAGAGAATCGCTTTGGAAATAGAGATAAAGTTATCATCTAAGATGACGATATCACTAGCTTCTTTCGATACTTCCGTTCCACTTCCCATCGCAAATCCAACATCAGCCTTCTTTAATGCTGGTGCATCATTGACTCCATCTCCTGTCATTCCAACGACCAAGTCCAATTCTTGTGAAATTCGAACCAGGCGACTCTTATCCTGAGGTAATGAACGAGCGACAATTCGTAAATTAGGAAGTAATTGCTTTACTTCATCATCGGTTTTCATTGCTAATTCACTTGATGTTAGTACCAAGTCATCTGGACTATTTAATAGTCCTACCTCTTTTCCAATCGATACGGCAGTATCTTTATTATCCCCCGTGATCATCACTGTTTGAATATGAGCATTATGTACTAAGCGAATTCCCTCCTTGGCTTCTTCACGAATTTCATCTTTAATGAAAATAAGTCCCACTAATGTTAAATTTTCTAAACGCTTGATATCACGAGACTGGGATGTAGCAAGAGCAATAGCCCGAATACCTCGTTTGGTCATATTATTGATTTTTGTTTGTAATGCTAATTTAGGGAGTAAAAAAGATTTTTTTCCGGTTTCATCATAATAACTTTGGCAATATGGTAAAATTTTTTCGGGTGCCCCTTTTATTAAATTAATTTCCTGATCCATTTTAATCGTCGTTGCTGAATATTTATTTTTACTATCAAAAGGAACTGTTTTTAATTTTTGATAATATTGGGTTGGTTCTAATGAAGCAAATTGCAGAATAGCCCGATCCGTAATATTACCTCCAATTACTTTTGTCCGATCCTTATTAAAACTACTAGCATTATTGTAAACCATCGAAGCTTTGACAATATCGTAAAACTGCGGATATTGTGATATTTCATATTCTGAATGATATACCTTTTTTGATCCACTCATAAATTCAATTACTTCTAGTTTCCCCTTAGTTAGGGTTCCGGTCTTATCAGAAAATAAAATATTAATACTACCAGCCGTTTCAATTCCGACAAGTTTTCGAACTAGAACATTGCTCTTTAACATTCGTTTCATATTAGATGATAATACAAGTGTAATCATCATTGGTAGTCCCTCTGGAACTGCTACCACAATAATAGTAACACTTAGTGTCAATGCATAGAGAATATGACCACTGATTACTGGAAAATTGGTTAGCATTTGACCAATCCGCTCGAAATTAAACTGATTAGCAATAAAGATAACGGAAAATAAATATGATAAAGAAACTAAGGCAGCCCCTACATAGCCAATTCGACTGATAATTTGAGCTAGTCCTCGTAATCTTATTTTCAGGGGACTTTCTGGTTGTTTCTCTTGAATTTCTTTGGCTAATTGTCCAAAAACTGTATGATCCCCAATTTCGGTTACCAACATTAAGGCTTCTTTGGAGTATACAACAGTCCCACGATATACTTTATTGGTATCCGTTGGAATATCATTCATATTTAAAACTGCTTCTTTATGTGCTTCTTTCGTTTCACCATTTAACGATGACTCATCCACTGATAATTCCCCATCGACAATCTTTCCATCAGCGGGAATCTTATCACCAGCTTCAAGAACAACAATATCCCCCACCACAACATCTTCAATCATAATTTCTTCCTTAACCCCATTACGTTTTACCCGACATTTTAATTTTAAAGACTCCTCTTGTAAACGCGCGAAGGCTTTCTCACTCCCATATTCGGAAATCGACGAAATAAAAGAAGCCACAAAGATCGCTATAACAATTCCGACGGTTTCAAACCAATCAAAATCTTTTAATAAAAAAATCACTTTAATTGCCAGTGCAACCAATAATATTTTTATAATAGGATCCCCCAGGGTCTCTAATAACAGTTTAAAAAAACTATCCTGTTTCTTCGTACTAATAATATTTTTACCATACCGTTCCTTACTTTGCTCCACCTCTTTATCAGTAAGACCACTGTATTTTACTTTTTTTCTTTCAACGCGCATTCCTACATTTGAACTGTATCTCATAGTCTGTCCTCCTTACTAGAATCTATGAACCTGGTCCCTTATTTTTGCTTACTTTCTATTGCTATAATTTGACATTTTATACACGTTATATTATTTTATGATTTGATTACTTATTATTCTATAAAATAGTTACCTATTTATTATGGCTAACTATAATCTGATATTGACTATTTATGACGTTTATGAAATAATAGTATTAGAATTGGAGGGTGTGGTATGGAGCTAAAAAAACGTTATAAATGGCTACCAATGTTGATGGGGCTTGTGATGATGGTGGTTGGATTGGCCCTGTTTTTAAAACCTGGAACAATTGCTGATCGAGTACCTTTATTTCTAGGTAGTATGTTGTTGTTTATTGGTCTAGATGATTTGATTTTTTCATTTTTAACCAAGGATTATAAGATTGGAACAAGTATGCAATTAATCCAAGGGTCTATTAATGTCATGATCGGACTGGTCTTCATCTTAAAACAAGAATCAAGCTTACTATTCCTAGGAATCTGTTTTGGAATATGTGCTTTAGTTATGGGGGCTATTAAATTAAATTTAGCAGTCGATAACTATCACTTAGGACTACATTATGGATGGTATATTTTCGATGGTATTATTCGTCTAATATTTGCTGCATTTTTAATCTTTAATCCAATCGGAGGATTAACCGTCTGGATTATGATCAGTGGTGCTTATCTTATCATTAGTTCAATTGATATTTTTATTGCAACTATCGTGGTTGAAAAATTATTCAACTAAAAAGGAATCAATTAAATAATATGATTCCTTTTTTATATATAAGGATTATCAATCATTATTAATTTTTAGATATTTCCTAAATGCATTCTAGACAAAAAAAGAGAGCATTTTTTTCTCTCTAATCTTTGATTGCAATAATTTCAGTAACGTCATCTTCTACCTTATATTTAATAGAAATTGTATCATCAGATTCTAAAAATGGTAATGTTCGTTCTGATACTTTAATTGATACTCGATAGCGTTTATCATCGGTATCAATAATATAATAATAAGTATTACCACCCATCATCACTGTCGTAATTTGGTCAATCGTAATTTCTTTTTCTTTCGGTTTTCCATCAGTAGCAATTTCTGCATCACCTAAATAATTTTGAGCTGCAGCTTCAATTCCTTTTGAAGAATCTGTTACTACAACCTTTTGATAATCTGATACATCAACAAAAGCATACATTTTTACCAATCCCGCATTATCTTTTAAAGAGACAAGATAAGTAGGCCGATTATTTAAATTTATCAGTAATGGAAACGTTGCTTTATATTTCATCTGTTGGACTTGACCTTTGGCACTAGCCATTGCCGAATATTCTGATGCTCCAGGAGCTTTATAGAAAACAGTTTCCTTGGTTCTCATATTACTTAAAATAAACCCAATATTAGATGAATCTTTGGCAACTGATGTAACACCAGTGTAAAGATATACATCATCATTCATAATGGTATAATTATATCCCTCGGTTGTTACAACAACACCTTTTTGTCCGAAAACAGAATTCAAAAATCCTTTTTGATATTCACCCCAATTATCTAGTTGTTCGATAATAAGATCTGCTGAATAAACATGATCTACCCAAGTTGGGACATCTTTTACTTTATACTTCTTTGATTTACCAGTAACTGGATCGAGAATCACAACCCCAGTAATTTCTTTTTTCATTCCAACTCCCATATACTTCACAGTTGGTACCACCCAATATGGATTTCCTTTTTCATCTAACTCAAAATTTTCCTGGTCAAAGATTTCTGTTGGATAATCAAATCGTAACTTTCGATATAAATTATATTGGAAATAAGCAGAAGGCATATATTTCATTCCCTGGTCTAATTTTACTAATTTAGAATCACCAGTCACTGAGTTAACTGTAATATATGCTTTGACTCCCTCTTTATAATTTGCAATATATTTGATAAAATCATTATATTCTAGCGGTGTCACCCGAACAATTTCATTATGATAATTGATTTGTGTATATAAATCCGATACATAAAACTGTGATACAAATTCAGGCATTTGCCCCATTACTCGATCCCCTAATTTTTGGCTAGAATCTTTATCTAATAATGGCAATGATTTAAAATCAACCGCTTTGACATCTTTGGTAAAATTACCATCCTTTTTCACATCAATTCGCTTAGCATAACGTTTTGCCTGAAAAACTGGTGAGCAAAATAAATTTACAGTTAAAATTCCTAATAATACCAATGGAATCAAAAAATAAATATAGTACTTTCTATCCATCTTAAATTGCATCGTTGATAAATCAACATGATTTTTAATGATGCTGCGAGGATCTAATAAATTTAATACGCCCGTTAACAGATAAAACGATGCACCAATAAATAAAAACAACCAAAACCCAGGACTTCCTAAATTCAATGCTGGTAAAAAAGCAAAATAAACAATGATCATAACAACAATTGTTGCCAATGGTCGTAACCATTTAATGGTCTCTTTTTTCATATGTCACTCTCCTTAATTAGAACAATACTTCTTTATTATACCACTTCCAATATATTTATCAATGACAATGGCAATATCACCATAAATGATGTCTCAATTCTTCTCTTGGTCTTTGATTTGCTCAATTATTCTTTTTCGTTCTTCCCGGGAGATAATCAAACCATTTTTTTTTAATACTTGATAAACACACGAATAACTACGTCGACCGTAAAAACGACAAAATTTCAAAACACTAACATGGGATTTTTTATACAAGGAAACAATCTTTTCCTCTTCTTCCTTGGAAATGGCTTTGGGCGACCTTTTGTTTTTATTTCCATGAACCAAAGCAATATCACCATTTAAAATTTCCCGTTTTAATTTTAAAATATATTTGGGGTGGTAATTGGTCACATAAGCAATCTCTTTATATGTCATAAAACTTTTCCCAACCAATTTATCTTTGATTAATTTTACAGCAGTAATTTTACTATGTTCCATATTATCACCACATTCATTGTAACACAAAAGGTAATATTTTTTCAAGATAAAATATCCTTTTTCTATTTTTGTCAACTTATGTCAAATAACGAAATATTAAACAAAAAAACACCTCCTTTTAGGGGTGTTTCCATAATTAGATATGTTCAATTCTCTTATTATTTTTCTCTAATCGCATTTATATACCAATTAACTTTGCTTGCCCAAGATGTGCTAGCGGCATATTTTGGGCCAATCGTTTCCGGGGTCGTCAACCCATATGCATAGTAATTTTTATACAAATTATTTAAATAAGATTCAATTCCTTGATCAAGGTTAGCAAATGATGCATATGCACCACCACCACATCCAGGACTTCCTTTCATACCTCCAACATTATTGCAGGCCTTGACTAGGTAACTGCAATCCCATTGGCAACCTGTTTCATGTAAAACAATGGCAACTGCCATATAAGGATCCATTCCTAGGGCCAAAGATTTCGAGGCAAAGGTATAACCGGTTCCTGATAAACTAGAACCCAATGATCGATTTAACTTATCAGCTAATTGATTCATCGTTAATCCATCATAAACAACTGGATCAGGTGTCGGCGTTGGTTCTGGAGTTGGTTCTGGGGTTGGTTCGATAGCCACTACTTCCTTAACATCCGCTGATTCTTCTTCTCTACTAATTACTTTTTCAGTATTTCCCTCTTCATCTTTTATATGATTACTTTCCTTCGCTACATGACTCGCTTTATTTTCTATCAAAACGGTCTTACTACGTTCCATATTTGATTGAATTGTCATTCCAATGGCAATCGTTCCAACCAAACTAGCTAACAGGATCGTAATTATTTTCGACTCTGATTTCACTTTATTTACACCTCTTCTTTTGCTTTTTTGCGTGAAACGTTTCAATCTTACCATAATTTTTATGATAATGCAAATTGAGGAAGTCCATATGGTGATTTGCCCTTTGTTTTCAAGGGATTATGGAATTATAAATGGTTAAGATTTATTTGTATTATTTACCAAAAATGGACAAATATACCAGTTACATAGCCAAAAATTCCTTACTACTATTAAATGGAAATTTTTATTTTGGATATACTAGTAACGGTGATAATCATGAAAGAAATCTATTTAGCAGGCGGGTGTTTTTGGGGTGTACAAGCTTATTTTCAACATATTCCTGGAGTAATCAAAACAACAGTTGGATATGCCAATGGCCCCCATAAGATACCAACTTATCAAGAAGTTTGTCAGGAAAGCGGTCATGCAGAAACGGTACATATCATTTATGATTCTAATCGTCTTCCGCTAGAGTGTTTACTAGCCTACTATTATGATATTGTTGATCCCATTAGTATAAATAGACAGGGAAATGATATCGGTATTCAATATCGAACGGGTATTTATTATATCAATCACAATGACACTCCTATTATTGAAAAATCTTTACATAAATTACAAGCGAAATATAAACAAATAATTCAGATTGAATGTGTCCCACTAAAGAACTTTTACCCAGCTGAAGAATACCATCAAAATTACTTAACTAAACACCCTCAAGGATATTGTCATATTCCAAAAGAAAAGCTTCAAAAATAAAAAATAAAACCAGGACTAAGCCTGGATCGGTTATAATAAATCAGGCAGAAAAGATAAGGGTATAATAAAATAAAAAAGAAAAATTGCAAAAACACGGACAAACGAAGACAACACACAAAAGAATTAATAAAATTCATTTCCTTTCTTAATTTATCCATCAAAAAAAGAGCAGTTTCTTGCTCAATTTTCAATCTTTTTAGCCCCTATATACCATTTAATAATTCCGTAAATATTTATAAGTAAATACCCAATAGACACCAATAACATCATTGTTGATCCTTTACCTTTATTTATGAAAGTTATAACCCAAATACTTAAATCCAGAACATTATTAATTAACCATAGCCACCATGATTCTTTAAATCTAAGTATCATGAGTATTACGCCACATAAGTTAATACAATTTGAACTTGCATCCATAAACACTAATCTTTGATTTGGAATTAGAGTAAGTAAATATCCCAGTAATAAACTTCCAACTATACAAGATAGTGTAATAATTATAGAATTCTTTAAAGTAAATTCTCGTACCTTTACCTTTTTTTCCTCATCTAAATTTTTATTCCAAGTCACAAAACCTTTCACTTGAAGAGGTGAAAATATAAATATATAGAAGAAAAATATGCCATATAAATGATTAATGAAAGATACATATCCCATTAAAAGATAATTAATCAAACCTAAAATATAATTGATTCTTTTTCCTTCACTTGCAAAATAAGCACATAATAATCCTGTTAATAAAATTGTTCCACCAACTATAATATCGTTAGAAATTATACCTGAAATTAAAGAAATTATTATACAGATACAAGTAATTATGATATATTTCTTATTCATCTTTCATTTCCCAACTTTTAAAGTAAATACACTCAAGATTCTCATTAAATTTTATTTCATATATTCCATCAAAATTTTGATTATTTTGTTTTAAAATCCAATGTGCAATTACAGTATATTTATCTATTGCTAAAGAATTTATTTCTATAAATTGAATATTTTCATTTTTAATATGTTGCCATTCTTGATTTATCTCTTCTAAAGTAGTGTGTGGTTTCATAAATGGTGTTTCTTGATAAAAGAGAGTATTTTTAAATAGTGAAACAGCACTTTCAATATCTTTATTAAACCAATAATCTTTTAATTTATTTAACCATTCATCTACAAATTGTTCATTCATAAAATTAGTTTCCTTTCTTAACTCTTGCTTGATATAACATTTTTGAATTTGAATATTCTTCTTATTTTACTTCAAAACTTAATTTACCAAATATTAAATATCTTTTTATCCACAAAATTCTGCTAAATTTGTCCTGCTGCACTTCTTTCTAAACATAATACCGGATTATTTTTATAAAAGTCTACTATCCAAATTTTGTATCATTTTTCTCTTACAGGTAAATATTTACTCTAATGAATTAATTTTCTTTAAAACCAAATTTCCCAATATAAAACCTTGTAATCATGATAAAATTCAAAACACTTTTATAACTAATCACAAAAAATTATTTAAATATAAGCATCTCATTTTTGTTTCAATTTCTAATAATGGATAATATATTTCATAATTATTTCCTATCTTTAAATAACAACCTCGTCTTTCAGTGGGGGGGTAACTAAAATCTTAATGGGACCAGCTTAAAGGACTCGAATAAGTCATAACTTTACTCTTTTTTTGCATATATACTAAACTCATTTCTAAGATAACAATGTACTTCGTTTTTATATTCCTCATCATCAAATATTCTATCACTTGTCTCTATAATACTAAACCCTATTTCTTTTAATAAATTAGTAAGTTCTTTTTTATTGTAATATTGAAACCATGTTTTATATCGGTTATCTAAACTTTCAACAACAATCATATTTTCGTCAGGTTCTTTTTCTTCCATAACATTTATAAATAATATTCCATTTGGCTTAAGTAATTTATAAAATTGTTCTAATACTTTAAATGTTTCTAATTTATCTATATGTATCAAAACTGCATAACAAAAAATCGCATTAAAACTTAACTCTCTAAAGTTTAAATCTCTAACATCCATTTTGAAATAACTAATTTTATTATTTCGTTTTTTACTAATATCTAGCATACTCTGTGATGTATCTATGGCAGTTACATTCATTCCGCTTCGTTCTAAATAATCAGAAACAAGACCATTACCACAACCAACATCTAATACTAAGTCTTTATTGTTTAATAAATTAATAAACTTATTCAATTCTTCCATGTAATAAATATCACTATATAACTCGTTATACTTACTTGCCACTTTGTCATAAGTATCAATTGTCATAGCTTTCTTATCATTCATACAATAATGCCCCTCTAATACATTATATCACTTATTCATTGTTCTAGTGTTATCTTCTTCTTTGCTTTTAAATTTCTTATTTATCAATGGCTATCTATGTCTAACTTCTTTCTCATAATCTAATTTTCTCACCTTTAAATAGTGAATTAAATCTTTCAATCTTACTACTGTAATTGATGTCACTCTATCAAACAAATATAAGTTCAAATTATCATAATACAACAACCCGATACAATAATCATTTACTTTAATAATAAATCTATGTGGCTCCAAATAATTCACATTCGTATCTTTTACGCCAAATACAAACCACTAATAAACGTTAATTTTAAATTACTAAATTCACATATATTATATAACTTTTTATATAAACGTTCGTTTATACATCAAAAAAAACTGAGTAATCCATTAAGATTGCTCAGTTTATCTATATATTACAACCTTAAAAGTTAGATTGCTTAATAAATGGGGCGGCATAAGGGATTCGAACCCTTGCATAATTGAGTCACAGTCAACCGTGTTAACCACTTCACCAATACCGCCATATGTACTAGTTTATTTTATCAAAAAAGATTGAATTTGACAAGTACTATTAAAAAAAATATAGCAAAAACAATTAAATAACTATTTCTAAATGATAAATTTCGTGAGACTTTCCCACATCTTGGTTATTTACCCATTCTATATCTAATAATTATCATACCATATTGTTGAAGGAGGAAATTATGGATAATAAAATAATGAATTTCCAAAATTATTTCACAAATCAACCTACTACTCCTAATCCAGTAGGCAATATGAATTTTAATAAATGTCTATATACACCGCAAGAAAAACCGTCTGACTTATATGAGGCATATCAAGGTTTTATTCGCGGAAATATGTCACCAGGCCTCTATAATCAATATAAGATTTCTAAACCATTAGATGTTGAACCTTTAAATGAACGGGAACAATTACTCATTTATGTAGATGCTTTAACATTTGCTGCACATGATCTTAATCTCTACTTAGATAACTTTCCGAATGATAAAGCAATGATTGAACTCTATAATCAGTATCGAATTGAAGCCGATCGTGCAATCACACAATACGAAAATAATTTTGGACCACTCACAGTCAATAGTGAGGCAACAAACCGCTATCCTTGGTCTTGGAATGAGTCACCATGGCCTTGGGAGATGTAAAGAAAGGAGAAGAATATGTGGGCATATCAAAAAAGATTACAGTATCCTGTAAATATTCGTAAAAAAGATTTAAAAATGGCGAAAACAATCTTAACACAATACGGAGGTCCAGCTGGGGAACTAGCAGCTGCTTGGCAATATTTAAACCAACGATATACAATGCCAGATGATCGTGGAAAAGCGCTTCTAACGGATATAGGAAGCGAGGAACTGGCGCATGTTGAAATAATTTCAACCATGTTATATCAACTAATGAAAGATGCAACCATCGAAGAACTAAAAGCAGCAGGACTCGATACACATTACGCTCAATTTGGACGTGATTTATTTCCAACCGATGCCAATGGTGTACCTTTTACAATGGCATATATTAAAACCAGTGGAAATCCTATTTCTAATTTAGAAAGCAACATGGCGGCTGAACAACGAGCAAGAGATACTTATGAGCATTTAATGGATTTAACCAATGATCCGGATATCTTAGGGCCATTATCATTTCTAAGACAACGAGAAATCGTACACTACCAAAGATTTAAAGAACTTAGAAACTACTATTTAGATAATTTAAAATAAAAATACTTACAACAAGTATTTTTTTATGACATAAATATATAATAATAGATGAGGTGACCTATGAAAAAAACTATTTTCTTAATTTTCTTAACACTCTTATTCATAACTGGTTGCACATCTAAATTAACATTTAACAAAAAAGAGATAACTTCGATTAGGGATAACCAAATTACAGTATTGAAAACCGATTATGATGATATATTAAAATATATTGAACAATTATCACTATCAAAACGAGAAATAAATGTTAAAAATGATAATACTCTTACCATTACAACCAAAGATAATATTCATATCTTTCAAATTTCTAATGATAATAAAATAAAATACCAAGTCGGAACTGATATCTTTTACTCTAATAATCAAAAAACGATCAAAAAATTAAGGACTTCACTTCACAATTTATCAAAAACATATCAGAATAAAAATTATTATACAATAAGTGAACTAACAAAATATAAAGAAAACGAGAACGATCTATTCGTTAAAATTGATAATGTCACACAATATTTTTCACTTATTAGTCAACAACCCCTGATAAGTTTACAAGTTCATAAAGTAGAATATCAAAATGGTAGCTACCATGATATTGATTTGATTTATGAAACAAAAAATATTCCCTCAAAAAAACAGATTATTTTCAGAATGAATTCTCGAAAAGATTACTTCAACTATCGAATTTCATTTACCAACAAATATGGAATGTTTACTTCAATCATTCCCAGTTATGATAATGAACAAGAAACAGGAAACCTTACTTATATTATTAACCACCAATACAAAGCAATATAAAGGTTTAAAAAAATACACCTCTCAGTGTATTTTTTGGTTGATTAATTATTTTCTGAATAATTATCAGAATTATTATTACCAGAACTATTGTTATCAGTACTATTGTTATCAGAATAATCGCTGAACCTAGGGTTATTATTTCTGTCGTTATTAGCACGTTTTTTATCACGACATGCTTTACATCTTACAGGATTATGTTCCAACCCTTTTTCTTTAAAAAACTTTTGTTCTCCAACGGTAAAAATAAATTCTTCACCACAATCTTTACATACGATTGTAATATCTTGCATTGTTTCTTTCATGGTCTTACCTCCTTTTAATATTTGATTTAATTGTTATAAGCTGACTCCAAATATAAAAGGAATGACACTAATACTCGTTTAAACCAATTATAAGATATCATAATTTAAGACAAGTTACAAGTTATTTCAAAATAAAAAGTCCTATTTTACGCTCTTTTGATATAATTTAACAGCTCCTCATAGTTTTTTTCTAATATTTCTAGTCTTTTATCGGTAATTTTACTGTTAAACAATTGTTGTTGGGCAGAATTTGTCTCTAACATTTGCCCAATTAACATTAAAAAATTTCCCAAGGAATTTTGCTCTACTGCAGTTAAATCATCAATCATTAAATATCCGAAAATCACAGCAATAATAGTCAATGTTCGGGGAGGCAATTCAAAAAAAGACATCTTACCACCTACACTACATTATATGATTATTATGATAATATATTATCACTTTTTTCATATAGTTAAGTAGGTGATAAAATGAAAGAAATTTTAATTTTATTTGGGGGAAATTCGAATGAACATTCCGTTTCAATAAAATCGGCAGAAAGTATTGCCAAGCATATCGATCAAAATTTATTTAAAGTATCATATATATACATTAGTAAAGACAATCTTTGGTATAAATTCCATGATGATTTCGCACAATTAAGTAATAAGCAATGGTGTCAAAACCACGAAGATGATATCATTTTTAATGTCATAAAATATTTACAATATTTCGATGTTGTATTCCCAATTTTACATGGGAAAAATGGGGAGGATGGACGTCTACAAGGAATGTTAGAATTATTTCAAATTCCATACGTTGGTTGTAGTGCAGTAGCAAGTGGGATTGCAATGAATAAATCTTATACAAAAATGCTTGCAACTCAAATTAATATTCCTACCCTACCCTTTGTCGTAATTGATAAAGATGATTATATGGTTGAAGAAGTTAGTAATGTTTTAGATTTCCCTGTGATTGTAAAACCAATGACAGAAGGATCTTCCATCGGAATAGAAGTTGTCAATACAATCAGTGACTTAGATCAAGCAATCAAAAAAGCTGGAGTCTATGCCAAACAATTATTGGTAGAACCCTTTATTCAAGGAAAAGAACTGGAATGTGCTATATTATATAATAATGGAGCAATTACGGGTGCCGTTGGTGAAATCAAAACAATAGACCACTTCTATGATTATGAAACAAAATACCAAAATGATAATGCCGAGCTTATTATTCCAGCTACTATTTCTGAAGATCATACAACAAAAATTCAAACTTATAGTAAACAATTATTTAAATTATTAGGAAACCAAGGATTTGCTCGTATTGATTTTTTCTTAGAAAAAGAAAGTCAACAAATTTATTTAAATGAAATTAATACAATTCCAGGATTTACATCCATTAGTATGTTTCCTAAACTATTTGAATATAGTGGTCTTGACTACCAAAATTTAATTACTACATTAATTGAAAATGCTATTGATTAGCGGTATTTTCTAAATAATATTTTTGTACAGTATCGACATTATAGTTTACAATTTTACCACTAGGCAATAATAACATTCGATCAATTCCAATCGCATCAACAAAAGCAGGATTATGACTAACAACAATGATCGTTCCCTGATAATTTTTAAAGTTTTCAGCAATGAGTGCTTGGGTTTCTGGATCTAAATGATTGGTTGGTTCATCAAGTAATAATAAATTGGCTTTTTGTAACATGATTTTACAAAGACTTACCCGGGCCTTTTCTCCTGGTGATAAGATTGCAACCTTTTTAAAAACATCATCACCATGAAACAAAAAGCTTCCAAGAACTGTTCGCAGTTCTTTTTCACTGTACCCTTGGGTATCGACATTTTCTAATATTGTTTTTTCAGAAACTAATAATTCCTGTTCCTGAGCATAATAAGCAATATCAGTTTTACTTCCAAACCATATCTTTCCATTAGAAGGGGTTAATTGACCAACTAGTAATTTTAATAACGTACTTTTCCCAACCCCGTTATGGCCAACAATCAAAAACCGTTCACGATTTTGAATCATAAACGATAAATTATGAATCAAGTCACTATCTTCTCGATAAGAAAATGTTATATCATTGACTTTAACAGGAATTTTTGACCCTTCACGAGCAGGACAAATATTTAATTTTACCCGTTTATATTCCTTATCTTTTGTTATTCGTTGCTTTGTCATTTTGGCTAATTGTTTTTCCCTGCTTTGCGCCATTCGTTTTCTCTTTCCAGATGAATTGGAATACAATAATACAATATCACGAAGTTTTTGTTCCTCTTTTTCCTGTTTTTCAATAAGACGTTTTTTCAAATCTTTCTGCTGCTTCACTTTCTTCTGATAAGTTTTATAATCACCTTCATACACGGTAATTTTTTTCTCAACTTTATCAATATACATAATTTTGTTGACAATGGCATCAATAAAACTGATATCATGGGAAATGATTAAAACCATTCCTTGATAATGCTTTAAATAGTCCGTTATATATTCTCTCGTATCTTGATCTAAGTGATTGGTTGGTTCATCCAATAGCAAAATCTCTGGTTTTGAATATAACAAATGGGCAAAAGCAATTTTAGACTTCTGACCACCCGATAATTCCATAAGGCGAAGATCTAGCAACTGTTCATCAATATTCATCTTCGTAATAATTTCAAATAATATTGTTTCAGCTTGATAACAATCATAATACTCTAATTGGTCTTGAATATTACCAATTTTTTTCAACAATTTATGTTGCCGATTAATATTTTGTTCACTAGCGACTTGATCATATAAACTGGTTAATTCCTGATTTAAGAGGTCGATGGGACGAGCTTGCATCAAATATTCCCAAACAGTAATATCACCATCAACTTTAATTTCTTGTGGCAAATATCCGATTCTTTTTCCTTTGGGTATTTTTATTTTTCCAGTAGATAATTCTTGCTCTTTTAAAATCACTTTAAAAAGGGTCGTTTTCCCGGCACCATTCACACCAACAATCCCTACCTTATCCATATCCTGAATAAGAAAGTTTGCATTTTCATAGATAATTTCATTATTAAAATGTAAGTTTAAATTTTCTCCCTGCATAGTATCACCAACTTCTAGTATTTTATCATACTTTTCCCCATAATTATTAAAATACAGAATATTCTATGGTAAATTATTAAAAAAATATCATATGACACTATATCTATGATATCTTTTTATTTTCTATTTTATAAGTAGTTTTTTCTTAATCTTTAATGTGATAGCCTAATTTTTCTAGTTCTAAAAGGGCAATCTTTGATAGTTGATGTTTTTGTAAAGATTCAATATGATAAAATTGACACCCCTTAGAATCATTATTTTTTTCGTCAATTTTTAAATCCGTTTGAATATTATTTTCATAATTTAAAATAGTATAAAAGATTCCTAAATGATGAATACAAATTGATTGTTCGTGATGAGAATATTCAAATACAACAGAATTAGCATCAAAAAGCTTATAATCTTCCACCAAGATCCCTGTTTCTTCTAACATTTCTCTTTTCAGAGTCTTTTCTGGTACTTCTCCAAACTCAATTGTCCCACCTGGTAAATCTAACATTCCATCATAAGGTCCTCCTACTTTTTTAATTAAAAGTATTCGATTGTTGTCGATCAGAATTCCATAGACACCTATATGGCTTACATTTTTTTTATTACTCATTTTATCCAACTCCCTCTATTCTTAATTACACTCCAACACTCATTGTTTCTGGAAGCGTCGATGCTCCATCGATAACAACACTTGTACCTGTAATATACGACGACTCATCACTAGCTAAAAAAGCCGCTAATTCTCCTAATTCATGGATCGTTCCGAGTCGCCCCATTGGAATTCCGGCCGCAATTCCAGCTACAACACTTTGTGGATCCTGTTGATTACTATCTTTGGCAATTCCTTCTACCATTGGTGTCATAATATAACCTGGACAAATCGCATTCACCGTAATATGATCTTTTATTACTTCCATTGCTAACCCCTTTGTAAAACCAGTTAAAGCAGCTTTGGTAGTTGCATAAGCAACTTCGCCAGGATCAGCAACCATATTTCCAGTAACACTAGATAAATTAACAATTTTTCCATATTGGTGTCGTTTCATATAGGGAACAACCGCTTTTGTAACATTCCAGGTTCCCTTAATATTAATATCAAAATGATAATCTCTTACCTCATCCGTCATTGTCTCAAACGGCTCTAATTTTGCAACCCCAGCATTATTTACCAAAATATCAATTCGACCAAATCGCCGAGCTATATCATCAACAATTGCTTTTACTTTATTCGCATCCCGTATATCAACAAGATATCCACCAACCAACTTTTTATCTCTTTGATACTTTTCTACAACCTCTTTTAACTTAGGTGAATAGTCTAATATAATTACTTTCGCCCCATATTTTAAAAACACATCGACGATTCCTGCGCCATTTCCCATGGCTCCACCTGTTACAATAGCAACTTTATTTTCTAGTTTCATTTTATCATCTCCAATCATATCATAACATATTTCTGATAAAAGAAAAAGAAATCTCACGTTTCTTTTGTATAAAATAATTCATCTGGTCTCATATTAAAAACAGCAGCAATTTTAATGGCAACATCATAAAATAAACGACGTTTCTTATTTTCAATTTGGGAGTAAAACGCAGGAGTTACACGAATTTGTGATGCCATTTGATAAACAGTTAAATGATGCATTAACCTCAATTTCTTTAAATTACTTATCTCATACATACAATCACCATATTTAGTATATCATATTATGGACTATTAGTCCATGAAATTGTATGAAATAATATGAGAAAATAGAACTAGCAGAAAAACTATTACTGAGTGAAAATTTTGTTTCAAAATTAGAATCAGATACTTATCAAACAATTTCTATTGATACATTAAAACAGTTTGCTGATGTATTAGATGTCAAAATTATGTATTTTTTTGACGAAGAAGTTGTCAAAAATTCCTTATAAATATTAAAAAATACTGCCTTTGTTAGCAGTATTTTTTTATCATAAGCCTATTTGTTATAGAATCCCTTTTTTTTAAATATATCCACAAGCCAAACAGGGGTACTAAATTACAGCAAATAAGCACAACTTTAATATAAACATTTACATTATCGAAATACAAATAACAGACTAATTCACTGATTAATGATAAAATTACAAAAAATAAGATTATGAATAATTCTTGTTTTGTTATCTCCATAAATCACCTCAATATCCATAATTTGGTCTTATATTAACAAAATAGCAAATATTAGTATTAAAATAAATAGAAAGGAATAGGTCTATGGAGAGAAAAGCCACCAAATACCTTTCTAAACATGATAAAGAAAATATAAATCCGAAACACTACAGGAAATATACCAGAAATTTAGAAGTTACTAATTATCGTTTCTTTTAACATTGTTATATGTACTATTTTCTAGCATCTCTTTTTTTACGTTCATTGGTATTTAATATTTTTTTACGTAAGCGGAAATTTAGTGGAGTTACTTCTAGTAGTTCATCACTATTGATATAATCTAAACATGCCTCTAATGTCATAATCCGTGGACGCTTTAAAACAACAGTATGATCACTTCCACTCGCTCGGGTATTGGTTAATTTTTTACCTTGCACAACATTAATTGCTAAATCATTATCCTGAGAATGTTCTCCAACAATCATTCCTTCATATACTTCAGTTCCAGGTTCAACGAACATAATTCCACGGTCTTCAAGTTTTCCTAAGGCATAAGCTGTTGCTTTACCATTTTCCATTGAAACCAAAACACCTAATTTTCGTTCCCCAACCATTTTTGATGCCATTTTTCGATATTCCTTAAACGTATGGTTAATCATTCCATATCCTTTGGTCATCGTCATAAACTCTGTAGAGAATCCGATCAATCCTCGTGATGGAATAACATAATTTAAACGAACTTGACCATCATGGTTTACCATATTCTCCATGGCCCCTTCGCGATTTCCTAATGCTTCGATAACGCTACCAACATATTCCTCAGGGACATCGATTTGAACATCTTCAAATGGTTCACATTTTACACCATCGATCTCTTTAATAATTACCTCAGGCTTAGATACTTGTAATTCAAAGCCTTCACGGCGCATATTTTCAATTAAAATAGATAAATGTAGTTCACCTCTTCCGGAAACAATAAATGATTCGGAATCATTTGGTTTTACTTTTAAACTAACATCTCGTTCTGTTTCCTTAAATAAACGTTCTTCAATTTTACGAGCTGTTAATATTTTTCCCTCTCTTCCAACAAATGGCGACGTATTTACCCCAAAAGTCATTTGCAGAGTTGGCTCATCTACACGTAAATGTGGTAATGCTTCTTCCTGACCGACCGTACAAACGGTTTCCCCAACTTCAATATCCGGTAATCCAGCTATGGCTACAATATCACCTGCTTGAGCTTCAGAAATCTCAATTCGATTATATCCAGTATAACCAAACATTTTTTGAATACGAAATTGTTTTATCGTTCCGTCTAAGCGAATACACGATACCATCTCATTTACTTTTATTTGTCCTCTTTTGACAAGACCAATTCCAATTCTTCCAACGAAATCATTATAATCTAATAATGCTGGTTGTAACTGGAATCCACCCTCAAGGGTTACATCAGGAGCTGGGATATGTTCAAGAATCATATCCAAGATTGGATCCATCGTCTCTTTTTGAGTACTAACATCAGGATCTAAACTTGTAGTACCCGATAAAGCTGAAGCATAGATAACAGGAAAGTCTAGTTGCTCTAGATCTGCACCTAATTCAATAAACAAATCCATTACTTCATCCACCACTTCTTGGGGACGAGCGGCTGGTTTATCAATTTTATTGACAACGACAATCGGAATAACACCAGCTTCTAAGGCTTTTTTTAGCACAAAACGAGTCTGAGGCATGGTTCCCTCATAAGCATCCACTACTAAAAGAACACCATCTACCATGTTCATAATTCGTTCCACTTCACCACCAAAGTCAGCATGACCAGGAGTATCCAAAATATTAATATGGGTCCCCTTATAATCAATCGCGGTGGTTTTAGCTAAAATCGTGATTCCACGTTCGCGTTCAATCGCATTAGAATCCATCGATAATCCGCTAACATCTTCGTTCTCCCGAAATGACCCTGACATTTTTAACATCTTATCTACCAATGTTGTTTTCCCATGGTCAACGTGGGCAATAATGGCAATATTTCTCATATTTTTCATTTATACACTTCCTCAACTGGCTTATTATATCATATATTTTATTCTACTGTAAACTAAAAATAATGAAGAAATCCGGTTTAAGCCTTTTTTTCAGTAGTGTTCCAATATAAAATCAACTATATTCTCTACAATTAAATACTAAGTTCTATAAATGGATCACCTAAAAACAAGAATTTACCAGAATAATAGTTTCAACTTATTTAGTAAAATATGATTGTATATTTTAAAGATGAATTAAAAAAGTATGTCCTTACTAATCCAATCATAACAGAAATCATGGTACTTTATCAATGTATAAAAAAAAATCTAAAAATAGATTCTTTTCTTAGTTTGTTTTATTAAAATAATGTTTTATTACATAATCATAACTTACCAAAATGTCATCAAAAACATCGATATGATTAAGCTCTTCTCTCGTAAACCAACCTATACTATTGGATTCTTCCCAATTCAATTCAACCCGTTTTTCATAGCGAGGAATTCCTGGATAAATAATACTAATATAAACATCTTGGTTTTCCTTAACTGTTCGTTGAATTCCCAAGGGACGAATAAAGTCATGAGCGGTTGGAAAGCGTTCTCCCAATAATTCTATTTCTAATCCCGTCTCTTCATATACTTCGCGAATCGCGGCGCTCTCAGGATCTTCATGTTCCTCAATATGGCCACCTGGTTGGACCCATTTCTTAAGTTTTTTATGATGAACCAATAAAATTTTATATTCTACTGGATCAATTACAATTACAGATGCACATACATGTGTCATATTATCACCCATTCATGAGTATACCAAATATTAATATAAAAAGCTACTCTAAAACATCTTTTATTTCTGCTTCAGTATTTCGTTCAAAAATAGTTACTTTATCATTGACATCAATCGTCGCTAATAAGATATTATCCAATTCTTGATATCCCTTTACTTTTAATTGTTGCATCAACCATTTTTTATCTTTGTTTATATTTTTTAAATTATTTGGCATCAATTTTCCATCAATAACAACATTGGCACAGAGTCCCTGTTTTTCCTTCTTTACTTGCATGTCTTTTACTGTCAGCGGTTTATACTCGGCCTTTGGTAAAATACTCAATGTTCCATTGGCTTCCATAATCGCATATTCAATTTCACTTAAATCAAAGTACCCATTGCCACGACATTCTTCTAATAGATCATTGACATCAAAATGAACTTTTTTCATATTGGCTTCTAGTAGTTTTCCATTTTGAATCATAATAGTCGGTGTCCCCATAAAATAACGACGCATCCAAATACTTTTCATTGTTCCAATCGAAACAATATAGGCAACCAAACCAAAAATAACGACTGATACAATTCCATTCATATACTGGGAATCAACATTAATTGTCATTTCGGCCGCAAAGTTACCAATAGAAATTCCAATGACATAATCAAATAAACTTAATTGCGATACTTGTTTTTTCCCTAACATTTTAGTTACTAAAAATAATGTAATTAGGGAAATCAAACTTCGGATTACAACATCCATTACTTCCATATAGTTGGTATCTACAATATTTTCAAATATTTCCTGCATATTATCACCATTGTTAGTATGAACAATATTTTTAAAAATATAAAAAGGAAGGTATTATTTTTGCCTTCCTTGAAAACTTTTTTTCTTTTTTTCTTGACGTTTCAAAAATTTAGACCGAAATCGGCGCTTCATCACTTCTTGATCAACAACAACATTAGTTTTTAGGATGAACAAGGTAACGATAACAAATAAAACCGCATATACGATATATCCAAGTTGGCGATCTTTTAATATATAGAGAATACTCGCCAAAGAAAATAACAAATTTATGACATAAATAATAATAACCGTCGTTCGTTGGGAAAAGTTACGATTTAACAACTGATGATGAATATGAAATTTATCAGGTTTAGAAATACTCTCTCCTTTTAAAAGTCGTCTTAAGATTGCAAATAGAGTATCAGAGATGGGAATCATTAATAACAATAAAGGAATGATAATAGAGGTCATAGTTACATTTTTAAATCCAAGTAACGCAATTACTGATATAATAAGTCCGAGAAACATCGATCCTGAATCACCCATAAAAATACTAGCAGGATAAAAATTATGAACTAAAAACCCAAGTGTCGATCCTAGCATGACAAAGGTTAACACAAAATCTAATCCAAATTTCTGTTGAATCACCGCAATAATTCCAATTGTCAAAAAATAGATCACACTAATACCAGCCGCTAATCCATCCATCCCATCGATAAGATTCATACAATTAATACAACCGAGGATAAAAAATATTGTTAAAGGAATGGCAAAAATACCAAAATCAATATAAATACCAAAAGCACTAATATCTTTTAATATAATATTTCCATAGAAAACAATAATACTCGCAGCAATTAATTGACCCACAAATTTAACATTGGCTTTCACCGGATTAATATCATCAATTACCCCGACAATAATAACAATAAAACTACTAATTAAAATAGAATTCATAATTGCACTATGAGTTCCAAAAATCATATATCCCAATAAAAAACCAAAAAAGATTCCTAATCCTCCAAGTCGTGGCATCGGTTTTTTATGAATTTTTCGCTTATTAGGCACATCCATCGCACCAACATGAATTGCAATTTTTCGAATATAGGGAATGGCAAAGACAACAAATAAAAATGTTGTTAGTACCATGTATATAATTTCAGTTATAATTTCTTGTTCCATGTGACCACCATTCTATCTACTACATTTTTTGATCATCAAATAACTTCTTATTCGACAAATTTTCCCTATACAAAGTATATCATATTTCCGCTCTTTTTTCTAAAAAATAAGTAGAGTTCGTTTATTTGTTATTATGAACCAATTTAAAGGAGGCAATCATAATAGATTACACTTTTCTACCCAAAATGAAAGATGATTCAAAAAAGATTGGTCTTTTTTGAGACTGCTGAAAAAGTATACAAAGATTACTGTAAAGTATACCAGTAGTCTTTTT
>CAJTRV010000021.1 GCA_910578855.1 uncultured Bacilli bacterium | reverse complement strand
TAGTTACTTGTATCTCTTTAATGTTCACCAACACTATTTGACAAAGAACCACGTTATTTTACTTTACGATAGCGATATTTATATTCGACCTCAACTTTGACATTTGGGGTTTTCACAAATTCCTGGTAAGGTTTCCCTACCTGTTGTTCAAAAGTTTTCTTATCAACAAATGATTCTAGTTTTAATAACGAATATACTTGATACTTGATGCGATATCTTGAATACTGCGTTGTTCGCTGTTCCCGGTAATAACTATTATCAGCGTTATAATAACTTGTATCATCCCACCATGTCCAATTATCGATAACCAATGTTTCATCATCGCGATAAGGATAACTTTCATATCGTTCCCGCGACAACGAGGTATACTGTCTCGGACTGCCATTATACCACCGCCACTGAATATCGCGATAACGATACATTCTAGCTTCTTTTTCTTTTTTATTATATTTCTTTGATGGTTGCTCTGGTGAATACTCACCACTCTTCCAATAAATTTTCTTCCCCTTCTCTTTATAATACCAACGATAACCAATTGTTTGATCAATCGTTCGGTAATCTGCTTCATCAGGATAATTTAAAGACCATTCACTCCAATCAGTCTCGCGAGAAGAATCTTCATCTTTATTCGCATACCCATTCGGTTTTGTCGAACTAAAAGCAGAATAATTACCATTAGGGTTCGCATAATAACGCCAAAATTTATCACGATAACTATAGTACGTTTTATCTTCCTTTTCTATTTTTACAATATGACCAGTTGATGGAATCTCAGGAAGAATATCTTCATCAATCGGTAGAGCAACACCATACTCTTTTGAAACTTTTTTCGAAATTCGTTCCGGCTCTAAATAATCAGTCCAATTGGTATAGTAATCCGTGGTATCATAATAATTAAAGGTTGGATCTAGCATAACAACTGCACTATTTTTTGGTAGCTTTTTTGACTCCTTCCAAGCACCATAACGTTCTTCCGTTGTACAATAACCACAGTTTTTTAAGACAACGGACTTGATATAATCCTCTTCATGTTTGGTGATCGTAATGGTCGCTTCACACTTATTTTCGCCCAGTGTCGTCTCCGTTTGAGATACCCGGCCTGCCTTCAATAGATCTGCTCCATTAATGGTAACTGACTCTGTCTCAACCGTTGGTAATAAATCTTTTTCCCTCGCATATGACAACGCCTCATTAATATAAATATCTTCGATGCGATTACAAGTTTTATTTTTGTTACTTTTTTTTACTGTAATAAAAATAAAAACACCAATCATGACAATTAATAAAATCCCACCAACAGCAAGACCCGCCTTCTTCGGATCGATCTGGTTATGTACAATTGGACTACCTGTTTGATTCACATATCCTACTTGCTTCATAGCACCTCTCCTTGCTACTAATATCATAGCACATCCCTTAACAAAAGAAAAGAAAGTAAGAAAAAAAGATATGAAAATTCATATCTAAATATAAACTCCTTGCGGCTTCTTATTCCCTTTTATAGGGATCTTTTTTCGTTCATATAATGTTACAATCCCTGTTTCTAACGTTCGTGGTACATCGATTACACGTTGATTTCTGGAACCTTTAAATTCCAAATTCAAACTTTTCTCATCCAGAATAAACTTGCCATCGACAAGTACATCAATGTAGGTTAATAACTCTAGAATACACGTTCTTTGTTTAGCTAGTTGTACAATTTGTTCATAGGTGTATCCAGTATAGAACCAAACATCAAGGTTTAACTGTTTACAATGTTTGGCAAGCGCAAGACATGCTTCTGGCTGACACATCGGGTCCCCACCTGAGAATGTCACACCAGTTTGATGGGAAAGCGAAGATATCTCTTCTTTTATCAAATCAACATCTACCAAACACCCATCTTCAAAACTATGGGTCATAGGATTGTGACACCCTGGACATTGATGAGGGCATCCTTGCGTCCAAATTACCGTTCGAATGCCCGGCCCATCGACAATACTATCCGTTTGCAAATCAGCAGCTAATCTTATTTTCATAATAATCCAACTTTACTTTGCAGCTACAACACATTCAGTTTTGATCACTTCTTTAATTCCAGAATGTTTTACACGATCCTTTTCCTCGGCCCGTTTCCCGTTATTAAATCGTTTCAAGTCTCCTGCTAAATATCCAGTTACTCTTCTAATTCGTTCAAATTCAATTCCTTCTCCAACCATTTTTTCTTTCATCTTATTTCCTTCTTTCTCTTAACAATCACATTGTACTTGACGTACTCTCTCTAGTGGTACACTACCAAATTCTGTTCGTCCACAACCAGGACAAACATCACCAATCACCCCAACATATCCACAAACTGGATCGCGATCGACAGGGTGATTAATCGCTCCATAACCAATTCCGGCTTCTTTCATTGCCCGAATTACACTCTCAAAAGCCTCAACATTCATCGCTGTATCTCCATCTAATTCAATATAGCTAATGTGTCCACCATTGGTGAGGGCATGATATGGTGCCTCGATCGCAATTTTGTGTTTAATATTCGTATTGTAGTAAACTGGAACATGAAACGAGTTCGTATAATAATCACGATCAGTTACTCCTCTGATCTTTCCGTAAATTGCTTTATCAATATTAACGAAACGTCCTGACAACCCTTCCGCTGGGGTCGCAATTAATGTAAAGTTCAAGTGATACTCTTTGGCATATTCGTCAGCCTTATTCCGCATAAACCCGATAATTTCCAACCCCAATTGTTGCGCTTCTTCACTCTCACCATGATGCTTTCCAATCAAAGCTTTTAAAGATTCAGCAAGCCCAATAAAGCCGAATGTCAAACTACCGTGTTTTAATAATTTACGTAAACGATCATTCCGTTTCAATTTTTCTCCATCAGTCCAAACTCCTTGACCTAATAAAAATGGGAAATTATAACCATGCTTACTACATTGAATTTCAAACCGTTCTAATAACTGATCTTTGACCAATTCCATCATATCGCCTAGTTCCTGATAAAACCCTTCCATATCAGCTTGGTCACGTTCTTTTAAACAAATTCCATGTCTAATTGCAATTCGTGGTAAGTTAATTGAGGTAAAGGATAGATTCCCTCGCCCCCCAGTTGTCTGATTATTCAAGTCGGTAACATCACCCATTAACCGAGTTCTGCACCCCATATATCCTACTTCTGTTCGATAATTTCCCTCTTTATAATATTCTAAATTAAAAGGGGCATCGATGAAGGAGAAGTTTGGAAATAAGCGTTTAGCTGATACCTTACAAGCCAACTGGAATAAATCATAGTTTTTATCCTCAGGATTATAGTTAATTCCCTCTTTTACTTTAAAAATAGATACTGGAAAAATAGGTGTTTCTGATTTTCCTAAGCCTTCATTGGTTGCTTCTAAGAAATTTCTCGTTACCATTCTTCCTTCACTAGAAGTATCCGTTCCAAAGTTTACTGATGAAAATGGTACCTGAGCTCCTGCCCGAGAATGCATTGTATTTAAGTTGTGGACAAAAGCCTCCATCGCCTGATAAGTAATACGATCCGTTTTCTGAAGCGCTTTTTCATAACTCATTTCAAACATTCTCTTAATTTGGTCTGACTCTTTATAGATTGCCGAAAATACTTGTTCAATATCAACATCAATACTATTTAATTTGTCAATCTCCCGGGCAATACGATCCATACTAATAAAACTAAAAAGATCACTATAATCTAACAAATCATATATTTGCTGTTTAAATTGCTTCTTAAATGTTTTTAATACTCCCGGTGCCATATAATAATCAAAGGCTGGAACAGATTGTCCACCATGTTGATCATTTTGATTAGATTGAATGGCAATTGCCGCTAATGCACTATAAGACATGATATCGTTCGGTTCTCGTAAATGACCATGTCCAGTAGAAAAACCATTTTTAAATAAATGATTTAATTCAATTTGCATACAAGTTGTCGTTCCCATTGCAAGGAAATCCATATCATGAATATGAATATCACCGTTATCATGGGCATCGGCATACTTCTTTTTCATTAAATATGCTTTGGCAAACTCCTTTGAAATGGTACTTCCATATTGAAGCATTGTCCCCATCGCTGTATCACCATCGACATTGGCATTTTCACGTTTGTTGTTATCTTCAACAGCAGACTTTAATCCCAAGCCTTCGATCGATTTTAAAAATTTATGCGTCTTCTTTTCATCGAAAAATAACTGACGTGATTGATTACGACGATCACGATATTCCGAAAATGATTGATATACATCATCATAACCACGTTTTGACAATTCCTCTTCGATCATATCTTGAATCTCTTCAATTTTAATTTTATCCGTAAATTCCTTCGAAATTCGTTTCATCACACTTTGATATACCTTTTGAATATCTCTTTCTGAATATTTTGAAGTGACAACTTCACCATCGTCATCGACATAGGTCTTGACACTATCAAACCCTTTTTTAATTGCTAGTGCAATTTTTGTTCCATCAAACTCTACTTTCTTTCCATTTCGCTTTACCACTAAGATGTCCAAAGTTTGTTCGTCTACATGTACCATTTTCTTACCTCCACATTACTTTTACATCCTCATTATAGACAGATGTTTCTAGAAAAGCAATACCTTTTTATAAAGTTTTTTTTCTGAAAAATTTAAGCCCTTATTTTTCAACAAAAAACCAAAAAAATATTTTTTCACTTTTTCATTTTTTTACATTTTTAAAAAAAATCATCATCACGCCCAGGTTTACTGATAGTTTATTTCACCCCTGATTTTAAAGATTTTTTTTTAAAAAAGAGTTTTTTCTATTTAAAGCAAAATATCATTTATTTACTATTTACGAAAAATCATTTTTTATATTTTTCTATTTTTTCCATATTTTTCATTTTCAGTCAGTTCCCGTTTCCTATAATAAAACACCATTATTTCTAACAATATGATTCCATTTCCCAAAACAAAAAAAGCAAACTTTTGTTTGTTCGCTTTTATCTGGTAAAATTTATATTAATATCGCCAAAATGATTGTCTAAGACGATATTTCCCTCTTTTGAATCATCAGCTTCTCCCCTTGTTCCACGATCAGTTGTCTGAATATCTCCAAAGCTTGAATTGGTTTTCACTTGATAATAAGTTTTTGGCTTGGAAATCCATAATGTAGCTTCACCAAAGCTGGAAGCTACATCAATTCTATCTGCATTATCCAACGTAGATTTCACTTCACCAAAACGATTATCAATCGTTACTGTTTTTGCTTTGACTTGAATATCGATTGCGCCAAAATTACTCTCAATATTACATCGGTCACTCACTAGTTGTTTCACTACAACACTAGAAAAACTTGCATCGATTTTGGTATTTTTCAAGATCGTATCGGGTGTCAAATAAATGGTAATCTTTGTATGACGATCAGGAATTTGAAAAAATCCAATACTAAAACCACGCTGGTGCTTACTGCTTTGAATCTTTAATATATTATCTTGAATCGTAACAGATGGTTTAGCACGTTCCTTCATTCCTGTAACAACAACTTTATTTTGATCGCCAGTTTTTACTTCAACTTCTGTAAACGATGCATCAATCGTAAGGGCACGAATACTGGAAAACTTCTTCTCCTCACGATACCTTTTTGTCGTACCACGCTCTGTATGAAAACCGGTTCCATCAAAGTAGAAGCTCGTTTTCGCACCAAATAACAATCCCCCAATGATGCAGAATATACTAATTCCCAAAATGAGAAGTGCTAAGACATTAAAATTAAACTTTGACTCACGCATGAACATTACCTCTTTTCAACCACTTATTCATTCCAGCTCCTAATAATTCAGCTAATTTCTTACTAATATACCAGGTAAGTTCGCCGATAAAAAATCCTAAAACAGCCATACATAACCCTGTTCCAAAAATAAAGAAAAAGGTTGGAACACTAGTCGGAATAGCAAAGACAGAACATACGACCATTAAGATCCCTACAAAGGCAAAACAAACAGCGACAATCCCAAGTGATAAGATCAAAGACCAAATTGTCAATAACAATGAAAACACCAATAAGGCCAAGGTCAAAATAAATGGAGAAGCAAGAATTATTAATAAAATTACCCATGGATCTAACCATTTACTTTGGTGCCGCCTCGGTTCTAACTTGCCATCATAATTCTTTCTGATATCAGCGACAATTTGCGCTGGATCCCCCAACTCCTGAATCACCTCATCTTCCTTATCTTCACCAGCTTCTTGAAAATATTCCACATAATATTTCAAAGCATTTTCTTGCTCTTCTCGTGGAAAATCATCTAATCCTCTCTTTAGACGATTCATAAATTCCGTTTTATTCATCATTTCTTCCCTCCTAATATTGCGTCCATCTGTTTCTTGTAGGACCCCCAAGCTTCCCGCATTGTTTTTAATTCGGTAATTCCTGTTTTGGTAATCGTGTAATAACGCCGATTACGTCCTTGAAACGATTTATCATAAGTTCCAAGATAACCATTTTTTTCTAGTCTTCGTAGCACTGGATATAATGTTGACTCTGAGACATCAAGTTTTTCTTTTAATTTCTGTGTCACAACATATCCATAGGTATCTTCTTGTTCTAATAGTGATAAGACACAAACATCTAAGGCATTAGAACTTAACCAATTATTCATTCTTTCGCCCCTTTCATTAATATTATATGTTATATAATATCATTTGTCAAATACTATTTAATTTTGTGTCTTGTTTTCTATTAATAGGCATATAGTTAGTTAGGTGATATCTTATGAAAAAAATCATAGCACTCATAATTTTTCTATTTCTTCTAACTGGTTGTAGCTGGCAAGCAAAGCCTGAAAAAAATGCAAAGACAATCATCGAAGATCGAAGCGATATCAAAGTTGCGATTAATTATCCAGAATTCCACTATTCTATTTTAGATAATGCGATTGATAAAGAGGTGCAAAACATTTACAAGACATTTAAAAACGAATATCAAAATATGAACTCTTACAACAATATTGCCGAGCTTAATGTCGACTATCACCATGAAGTTTTAAATGACCGTTATATCAATGTTATTCTAACTAGTTTTATCAATCAGTCAAATTTGGCTCATCCAAGCAACACAATTAAAACATTCTCCTACGACAAAAAGGCAAATCGGATGCTTAGACTTTCTGATGTCATATCCCAACCAGAACTTGATAAACTAGTTCCCCTATTTCAAAAAAAATTATTGACAAAATATAAAGATTGTATCTTGATGGATAAACTGAAACAAACGATTACCAATCATTTTGAAAACTATCAAAATTTTACTTTTAATGATGATGATCTCATCTTATACTTCAATCCCTATGACATTACCGCGGGGTATTGTAATATTATCAAGATCAACATCTCGCTTGATCAAATCAATTTAAAACTACCGTTTGAGCGCGGAACCAACAGCGATCACCAAGTAACAAAGGTAGCTGCTGAAGAAAAAAGTGTCATCGATCCTAAGAAACCAGCAATTGCGATTACCTTTGATGATGGTCCAAGTAAATATACCAAGGATATCCTTACGCTACTCAAAAAATACCAGGCCAATGGAACCTTCTTTGTCATTGGAAACAAAGTAAACCTCTATCAGGATACATTAAGAACAATGGTAAAAAACGGCAATGAAATTGGCAACCACTCTTATAATCATAAATATCTTACTCGGGTTACCGATCATGAACTGTTACAACAAATTGAAGATACCCAAGCGGTTATCACCAAAACAACGGGTACCACCCCGAAGTTGTTTCGTCCAACCTATGGATCAATTAATAAGCATCTTCGTGAAAAAGTCGATCTTGATATCATTATGTGGACCGTTGATACTTCCGACTGGAAATCGACAAATGCTAAAAAAATTGCAACCAAGGCCTTGGATACAATTCAAGATGGTGATATTATCTTAATGCACGATACCCATAGTCAAACTTTAAAGGCGTTATCGTATATGCTCCCCAAACTAAAAGAGGAAGGATACCAGCTCGTAACGGTAAGTGAATTAAATGAGATTCGCGTTCTTAGGGAATCTACAAGGGAATCCTGAACAGGTCACTGAAGAAGAAATTACTCTGATCACCATCCAGCTAGTAGTTGCAATTATCTTTATTCTCACAACTACCCTCTCAACGATATTGACCTATGACTTATATCGAAAAAAAACTGGCCAACAACCACTGTTTTCTGATCTTACTGCTGATCATATCGACGTTGATAATCATGCTATTATTTTAGCCCTTATTCTCATTATGCTATTTGTTAATATGAATTACGTCGATATTTTTGAAGCCAAAGGAAAAGATACAACCAATTCTAAATTACAAGTCTTAGTAACCGTTATTACTCTGATTGCAGGTATCATTAGTTTCTATATTTCTTACCAACAAGCAAGTAAACCCTTTGACTTTTCCGACGTTGCTAATCCTGAAGTTTAATCGCTAAAAAAGCCAATATCACAGATACTGGCTTTTTTAAAATAAACTCAATTGACTTGATTCATCCATCCCATCTAAAATCCCCATCATTCGCATCTTTTCAATCAATGTTGCTGATACTTTGGCACGTTTTTGAAGATCTTCAATACTTAGGAATGGTCGTTTTTCACGTTCTTCTACAATGTTTTTAGCAACCGTATCCCCAAGTCCTTCAATGGTTCGAAATGGTGGATAGATAGAATGATCATCCTTCACCGAAAAATACATCGCTTCACTTTTATTCAAATCGATTGGCGCAAAGGTGAAACCACGTGCTGTCATCTCAAGAGCCATATGAAGACAATCTTGGATCGCCACTTCCTTATTGGTCAAATCAAATCCTTTTCCTTTTAATTCAATATATTTGGCCCGAATCGCATCATATCCCTTGATCATCGTTTCAATATCATAGTCATCAGGTCGAGTTGAGAAGTATGCCGTATAATACCAAAGAGGCTCATGAACTTTAAACCAGGCAATTCTAAGGGCACTCATAACGTAAGCACAAGCATGGGCTTTCGGGAACATGTATTTAATTTTATGACAAGACTCAATATACCATTCAGGAATATTCGCATCTCTTAATATCTTCGCATACTCATTCCATTGATCAGGTTCCTTCGATGCCCGTCCTTTTCGGACAAACTCCATAATCTTGAAAGCAATTTTTGGCTCAATTCCCCAGTTCATCAAGTTCACCATGATATCATCACGACATCCAATTACATCTTTAAAAGGGACAATTTTATTTTTAATCAATTCGCTGGCATTTCCGGCCCAAACATCAGTTCCGTGTGATAAACCAGAAATTTTAACCAATTCCCCAAAGGTTTTAGGTTTGGTATCCATTAACATCTGAAGTACAAACCTGGTTCCCAATTCGGGTAACCCTAAGGCCCCAATGGGACACATAATCTGATCAGGTGTTACTCCGAGTGCCTTAGTCGATGTTAACAAACTCATAACCTCAGCATCATCCATTGGAAGAGTCGTCACATCAATTCCCGATAAGTCCTGTAAGATCCGTAAATCGGTTGGATCCTGGTGGCCTAAAATATCGAGTTTTAAGACGTCCTCCTCGATAGCATGATAATCAAAGTGGGTCGTCCGCCATAGGGAATTCGTATCATCGGCGGGATATTGAAACGGTGTAAAGTCGAAGACATCCATATAACCAGGAATTACAACAATTCCCCCAGGATGTTGACCAGTCGTTCGTTTTACCCCAGTACATCCCATAGACAACCGCTCTACTTCGGCCGTTCGCATTGTAATACCCCGATCTTCACAATATCCTTTGACAAACCCAAATGCTGTTTTAGCTGCAACCGTACCGATTGTTCCAGCTCGATAAACATTGTCAATTCCAAATAACTCCTTTGTATACTCATGAGCTTTCCACTGATATTCACCCGAGAAATTCAAGTCGATATCTGGTACTTTATCAGCATTAAACCCTAGGAAGGTAGCAAAGGGCATATCCTGTCCCTCATTGGCCATCTCGGTTCCACAATCAGGACAATTGCGCTTTGGTAAGTCATAACCACTAGAGTAAGAAGCTCCATAAGGATTTCCTTCCTCATCTTCAAAAATGCTTCGTTTACAGTTTGGACAACGATAATGCGCTGGAAGCGGATTAACCTCCGTAATTCCCATCATTGTTGCAACAAAACTCGATCCTACTGATCCCCGAGAACCAACAAGATATCCATCATCATTGGATTTCTTTACCAATTTTTGAGCAATAAGGTAGATCACATCATACCCACTACCAATAATTCCCTTTAATTCTTGGTCAATTCGCTCACTAATATTTTCTGGGAGAGGATCACCATATAAAGCATGGGCTTTTCCATATACCAACTCTTTTACGGTCTCAACCGAATTGTCAATCTTTGGTGAAAATGGAATTCCACCTGTTTCGACAATAACTTCAATAATTTCAACCATATCGGCAATTTTATTGGGATTGGTAACAACAATTTCATGGGCTAATTCAGTTCCTAAGAAATCAAAATTTTCCAACATTTCATTGGTCGTTCTAAAATGCATACTAGGAATATTGGTAATATTTTTACGAGCTAATGGATGTCTCCCTCCACCAGGGGATTTCTGATTGACAATAATTTCCCGATAGATCTTATCTTCAGGATCAATATGGTGCACATCACCAGTAGCAACGATGAGTTTTCCAGCGGCCTTCGTTCCCTCGACAATTTTTTTAATATTGTTCATTAAATCGGTCTGACTAGCAAAATCATTCATCTGTAACAAATGATCATAACAATCCATTGGCTGCACTTCGACATAGTCATAGAAATTGATAATATTCGTCAGCTCTTCTTCACTCTTACTACGAGCTTCAATAAATACTTCTGACTCATAACAACCACTACCAACTAAGATTCCTTCACGATGGGCTTCGATCTCACTTCGTAAAATACGGGGTGTCTTATATAAATATTTGGTATTGGCCATTGACACTATTTTAAATAAATTTTTTAATCCTACTTTATTCTTCACTAATAAATTAACATGAAATGTCCGTCCATATTTATGAATTTCATCACGACTTACTAATTTCGATAGATCGTTCATCGTTTCAAAATTACGATCGTTTAATTTTTGTAACATTTTATGGAATACAAGGGCCGTTCCTTCGGCATCGTAATCGGCCCGGTGATGAGCTGTTTCATCCCAAGGAACATTATAACGTTTAACAAGAGCTGATAAACTATGACGTGCAAAGTTATTATCCATCGTTCTAGATAACTCCAAAGTATCGATTACCGGATTCGTAAATGTTCCCAGTTGATACTTTTGATAAGCCATTTCCAAGAACGAAACGTCGAATTTAGCATTATGCGCTACCATTGGTAGATCTTGATACCATTCGATAAATTGTTTTACCACCGTTTCTTCATCTGGCTTTCCTTTTAACATCTCATCCGTAATGTTGGTAATCTCTGTAATCTTAGCTGGGAGTTTGCGATGAGGATCAATCAATTCATCAAACCGATCGATAATCTCACCTTTGTGAATTTTAACAGCTCCAATTTCAATGATCTGATCACCACCACCAGCATTAAATCCAGTTGTTTCAAAGTCAAAGACAACATACGTATTTTCTAATAATTCACTATCATTCGAACGAAGAGCAATATGAACGGTATCATCAACCATTGTAAGCTCTGTTCCATAAATTACCTTAAATTTATCATCTTCATCACGGCCCTTATTAATCCTTTTCACCGCATTATACGCTGCTGGAAAGGCCTGACAACCATTATGGTCAGTTACCGCAATGGCCTTGTGCCCCCATTCTAACGCCCGATCAATAAGTGCTAAGCCATGCTTTCCTACTGATGTTAATCCATCCATCTGACTCATCTGAGTATGGGTGTGTAATTCAACTCGTTTTTCTGAGCTGGTATCATCGCGTTTGTCAGCTGAGGCTTTCTCAAGACGATTGACATCACGAACACTAAAGGTCAATTCTTTACTATAATTATCCATCTTAACATTTCCACGCATCAAATACCATTGGTTCTGTTTGATTTCTTTCTTGATAACCGCTAGCTCATCATCTTCATTGACAAATATCTTCGCATACATACTATCAGTATAATCCGTCATCTTTAGCGTCACGATTTTTAAACCAGTCTTTGTCTCTTTTATCTCAGGTTCTACAAATAGGCAAACTTCAATTACTACGTTATTCTTTTCTGACAATAATTCTTGCAAATGAATCACATTCGCATCATCAATTTCTCTTCCTAAAATAACACTTGGATTATCAGGATCAATAATTAATTTACGGCTATAATTTTTCTTAAATTCTCGTTTCAAAGCTGGCTGACTAACTGGCGGAATGTTAGGCTGTAATGCCTCTTTGGGAATCGCTGACAATGCTTCGCTAAGGGGATCTGATTGTTGTTTCTGCTCATCAATCGTAATGATCAATTCAAAATCATCAATCCCTAATCGTCCAAATTGTGCCCTAAGCTCCGGCTCAATACTAACAAGTTGCCCAGCTTCTGCTTTACTATCGACTGTCAATTTTATCTTATGGTCTTCAACCTTTGATTCAAGCTGTTGGAACATCGATAAAATTGGGTGTTGAGCAATACATATCTCCATAAAATAGGTAAAATATTCTTGAATTTGATCTGCTAGAACTTGATCAACTGTAAATTGAACACTTACTTCACGAATTGTTGGAAATCCTTTACATAATAATGCGACAAAATGTTTATAAACAGATACAGGAAGCAGCGTATCTAAATGAAGTCGAAAACAATAGTTTTTCCGATCTTTACTCCCGATAATTCGCTCTAACATACCACTTTGGAATAATGGATAGTATTCAGCTTCTAATTGAATTTGTTTCAATAGCATCTCTAACTTTTCCTGCATTTAAATCACCTTTATTTATTGTATCAAAAAAAAATAGAGAATTAAAGCGAACAATCTCTACTTTTATATTATTTTCTAATCTTTTACTAGATCACCGTCCCACTGATCAATACTACCAAAATCATAGACATTTTGATATCCTAAAGTTGCCAATTTTTTACTAGCTTTCTCACTACGAGAACCACTTTGACAATATATCAGATAGTAAGCATTTTTATCGGTAAATAATTTTGGAAACTGCTCATCAATACTCTCTAGTGGAATATGAAGCGCTCCTTTAATATGACCACTATTATATTCTAACTTAGTTCGAACATCGAGAATCGTTACCTCTTCCCGCGCAAGCATTTCTATCGCTTCCTCGTTTGTTACCGTTCGATAATGATAAACCGCCTTTTCTTTTTGCAGTGATAATATCACAATTAAACCTATGAACAACCCGATGACAATTCCCCAAATATATGTTGTTTTCATTATAACCTCCATGATCTATTATATTAAACTATATGTACCTTGTCCACTTTATAGTATAAAATTTCTCATTCATTGACATGTAAAGTGGTAAAATTTTAATCGTATGAAGAAAGGTCATGATATAATAAAGAAAATAAGAGGAGGTTATTTATGAAATGTGTTTCATTAAAAAGTGCCCATGAATTTGAAATCAAAGAAATCGCCGAACCAATTTCTAATAATGAGAATGTTGTAATTGACGTCAAGAAAGCAGGAATTTGTGGTTCTGATATTCATTACTGGGTAGCTGGTGAACCAGCTGGGCTTGTTATGGGCCACGAATATTGTGGGGTCGTAACCGATCCCGGTAATAGAAGCGATTTAAAGGTGGGAGAGCGCGTAACTGCTCTTCCAATCTCACCTTGTGGTCATTGTTCTGCATGTCTTACAGGAAACCCACAATACTGTGCAGAAACTTGGACATCTGCGACGGGGTTATCACTATCAAATCCTGGAGCATTAGCACCCAAAATGGCGATTCGTTCAGATATGGTGATTAAAGTACCAGATACAGTTTCAGATGATGAGATTGCTATGGTAGAACCTACCGCCGTTGGTCTACACGCAATTCATCTTGCCAATATTAAAATTGGTGATAAGGTACTCATAATTGGTGGCGGAATTATTGGGCTTGTTTCAGCTATGTTTGCCAAAAAAGCTGGTGCTAGCTATGTTGCAGTATCAGAAACAAATGCTGCACGTGGAGAAAAAGCCGTTCACTTAGGCGTAGCCAACGCTTGGTTAAATGCCATGGAGGAAACATTTTTAGAACAATGTTTTACTAAAACAAATGGTGGTTTTGATATCGTCATCGATTGTTGTGGAAATGCAAAAGCAGTTAGTTCAGCTCTGATGGCTGTGAAACCAGGGGCTAAAGTGGTTTTAGTCGGAGTTGCTACTGAACCAATTACCATCCCAACTGTAATTGCTGTAATGCGTGAATTAACACTACTAGGGGCGATTGCCTATACCAAAGAGGAATTTGAAACCTGCATTCACTTAATGGCTGAGAAAAAAATTGACATCTTACCTTTTGTCGATGATATTGTTAGTCTAGAAGAAGTACAAGCAGCTTATGAAAGATTGACATCGGGAACCGACGATGCCGTTAAAATACTCGTTGATCCTACTAAATAGAACAAGAGAAATCTTGTTTTTTTTAGAAAAAAGAAGCTACGACACTTCTTTTTCAATCAATTTTTTATTATTTTGTAATCGTTCGTCATCCGGATCCATTGCCAAAGCAAAATCAATATAGCGAAGTGCTTCCTTTGGATTACCAGTATAATAATAAGCAAGTGATAATAAATCATAAATGGTATTATTCCAACTAAATACTTCATTGATATAAGTCTTAGGATGCTGTTTAATTTCTAATGCTTGTAACCCATATTGAATCACGCCTGGATAATTTTGCAAATGGTACTCTAAGATCACGCGTTCAACAAAGGGATCTCTTAAATGAGGTGCTTCAATCATTGCTTTATCAAGCCACATTCTTGCTTCTTCATATCGTTTTAGTTCTCGATATGATCGAGCAATAAATCGCATCGAAGCAGCTCGTTCATCAGGCCATATAGCTGTTTTTAAATTAAGATGTCGAATTAAGGTATCAATGCATTCATTCCATCGACCATAGTACATATATTCTCTTCCCAGATAATGCATATTCCGATCGTCTTCAGGACTCTCTTCAACTGATAATTCCAAAAGTGGTAAATAACTTCCCCGTGATTTACTATGATCTGGATAATGATTCAATGTGATTTCATCAGTTGTGATTACCCGTTCTGCACCCTCGCTATATTCTAAAACTTCGTGAACGGGATGCGTCCACTGATATCCTTTTCTTTTATGCATTTTTTCAATATAAAAATTGACAATTGGTTGATCATTTTCATCTAGACTCCAATTATAATTATAACGAGCTCGAGTTGTATCTTCCTTCCATAATTCTTCTAATTTTTTTCGCCATCCTGGTTTAAATACTTCATCTAAATCCGTACAAACACAAATATCATAATCTTCTGGAACTAACTTTAAAGACTCATTTCGAGCAACATCAAAACGCCAGGGTTTAATTTCTTTTTTCGTCACATGGACTCCATATTTTTTTAATTTTTTAACCGTTTGATCGGTCGAACCTGTATCCAATACATAAATAGCATCAGCCTCGTTCATTGATTCTACCCATCGTTTTACAAATTTTTCCTCATTCTTACTGATCGCATAGACACAAATTTTGTAAGTACTCATATATTCCCCTTTCTAAAAAGATAAGTGAAGTCATCTGGCTTCACTTATATCATATGCTAATGTAACTATTTGTTATTAGATTAACTTAATCTAATGATATTTAAAGATGCATTAGTTCCAGTACTTAATGTTACACCTACTGCAACTAAAGCACTAAGCGCCATATCAATCACATCTCCTGCTGTTAAAGCAACCATAACTGTACCTGAATATAGCGTTCCTGTACCAACGGACAATACTCTAGAAATAGACGCTCCAGGAATAGCAGTACCATTCCGTCGGACTGACATTGTTACAGTTGTTCCAACCGCTACACTTCCATTTAGTAAATAACTAATTTGGTATGTTCCTGTTTGTGTTACTGTAATTGCATTCACTGTAGCATAACTCATATTTAGGTTAGGTCCGCCCGTTGGAAGACCCACTTGAGTTGTACCACCTAGTGTAATATTAATTGTTTGCGGTGCATCACTATACTTGCTTCCAAATGAAGCAATTCCACCAGCTATACCAGTTGCTCCAGTTGGTCCTGTTGGCCCTGTAGCTCCTGCTAACCCAGCTGCCCCTGTTGGTCCTGTTGGCCCTGTAGCTCCTGCTAACCCGGCTGCCCCTGTTGGTCCTGTTGGCCCTGTAGCTCCTGCTAATCCGGCTGCCCCAGTTGGTCCTGTTGGCCCTGTAGCGCACCCTTTAAAAGGTAACAATATTCTAATCTATATTTTCCCGCAGAAATATTTTTATTTCTGTTCCGTCCCATTCTACCTTTTTTATGACAGTTTTTATTATTTTTCTTTTTTCTATGATTGATAGAGTATTATTTGTTTTAAAATCAGAAAGCATATTTTTCAACTTTTTTATATGTTCTTGCATATCCTCTTCTTTGGTATTATATTCCAATTCTAGACGTTGCTTTTTTAAGTTTGACAATTCAATATCTAATTCGACCACTTTTTCATTAACATGATGAATTAAAGCATTTGAAACTTTACTAGCGTCAATTATAGTTCCCAATAAACGATTAATCTCTTTTTGTTTTTTATTAATCTCATCATCTATTTTCTTTTTATAATCCATTTTTCTAGCTATTGGGTTTGACTTCATCAACTTATCAATATATTTATATATATCAGAAGTAGGGTTGAGATACTCCTTTAAATAATCACATATTTTTTCATCCAATTGATTACCATTAATATTGCTATTAGTACATGCGTCAGCTCCATAGAACTTTTTATTACGACAGATATAATAATAGGTATCCCCTCGACCACGTTTGGCATACATTTTTATCCCGCACTTTGCACAATATAATACACCACTTAATAACCCATAACTATTTCCTATGCCACTTCTTTGACATCTTTTGTTTTGTTGTATCAGCTCTTGGACTTCTACCCAAACTTTTCCAGGAATTATCCCTTTATGTTTTCCAATTGCTATAATCCAATCTTTCATTTCTAATCTAGGTTGTTTCTTTTTTGAATAATCACGTTTACCATAAGCGAGTAGACCATGTATTCCGTCAAATTCCGTTTCACTCATTGCCACTTCCATGCCTTTTTTCATAAAGTATTGATAAACATCTTTGTCTGCAATGCAATATGCGGGATTTTGTAAAATATCCTTAATCGTGTTTGCTGTCATATACATGCCCCTCTGACCTTTTATATTATTTTTTTTCAAGTATTTTACTACCGCACCATACTTATGTGTCTTTAGAAATTGAGCTACAATAGTTGTAATAATCTGTTCACCGTCATCACATAATTCTAATTGACACATTGTCCTTTTTTTTCCGTCTAATTCCCTATGTTCAATTCTTTTTGCAACATATCCAAATGGCGGTGTACCACCAAGCCACCTTCCCGTCTTAGCAAGCGAAAACATATTATCACGAATACGCTCTTCAATCGTTTCTCTCTCTAACTGGGCAAAGACTGAAGCAATATATAACATAGCCCTCCCCATTGGACTAGAAGTGTCAAATGACTCTCTCACACTGATAAATGCTATTTCTAATTCGTTTAACTCTGTAATTAATCTTGAGAAATCTGAAATATTTCTACTAATTCTGTCTAGTCGATAACATACGACAACATCAATTTTTTTATTCCTACAAGCTTTCATCATATCAATAAAGGCAGGTCTATTGGTATTCTTACCCGTGTATCCCTCGTCTTCATAATATATAAAATCAATATCATATTCATTCCCATAAAGTCGGGTTGCATATTCTTTACACAATTGTATCTGATTTTCGATTGATTCGCCTTTACCAGTAAATTTTGATTTTCTTACATAGTTTGCAATTCTTATACGTTCCACATTATCATTCCTTTCAAGGCTCTACTTGTATATATTCCTGAAAGTGATTTATTATGTGTCACAATATTTTGACTTTTTCTCCTCCAATCTTCATGTCTGAATACCCTTATATTATACCATATTTCAACAAAAAAAGATATCGTATCAAGCTAAGGTGACACAGTACTTTATAATTATTTTTTGAGTAAATATGTCTTACTCTTTCATTTTAAATGAAAAGTTAATGTTAATTATTGACGCAAAAAAAAGAAATGATATAATTAATCTATAGAATAATATAGTTATAATAAAACCTTAAGATTGATAGGACTATATTATTAATAACCTATAAATATTAATATTTCTTGATGTTTGGAAGTAATACAGATAGAAAAATTATTAGGTTTCGTCTACCGCTATCAAAACAAGTGGAGACGACACATATTAAGAAAGGGGGGAATGTCTTAATATTGACACAGAATATGAAAAATTTAAATCAATATTATTTTTCTACAAGTAAATGGTTCAGGGAGGAACTCCTTAGTTAATGTGATTACATACTGTAAATAGTAAAAATTAAATATATAGTATTGTTAATCAATTTTGTTTACCCCTGTCCTTTCCGGTTGCAGTAATATCAACTAATGGAGGGAAGTAACAATGAACGAAGTATATGAAAGAACGATGAAGTTAGTAAATATTTATTGTATACATAATAACATTGATATTAATTCACTTAATATTGACAATCAATTATGGCAAACCGCTATATATAAATCAAGAGATAAAATAAATTTTGAAATGGAAGAGGAACAAATTGTATATTCAAACCGATTAAAGTGTATTACAATTAAAAGAGTTGATGATAAAGACATTATAAGTTATCAATCTACATTTTATTTTGTTTTAACTTTAATTGAAGAAGAAATCATTCCAATCCATGATTCAACAAATCATAACATATTATTAGCTGAATTTTTTTTGAAAAATGTGGCTAAAAGATTTTGGACATTTAACGCAGAAGCAGAAAGTTTATATAATGAAGCTTCTTATCTTATTTGTTTGTTTGAAAAAAGACAAATTAGTATGCAAAAGTTTTGGGAAAAAATCTATCCATTTTGTAAAAAATATATAGAATTAACCCGCCCTAATAGTTACTAATAAATTGATATTGAATCAAATTTCTTAAATGAAATTTGATTTTAATTTTTACTTACATTTTATTAATGAGATAATATAACATTGACTATAACCTCTTTTTTTGATATGGTTATTGTGTATTTTTGTTTTTAGAAAAGAGGTTGAATCATGAAAAATGACGCTTTTAAGAAAGCAATGGATGTTTATGAAGAAGTAACATCAAGCGACGCTTATAAAAGGGCAATGGAAGAAGAAAGACTTAAGAGAGAACAAAATCCACTGTTATACGAATTTTATGATGAGCTAGTAAAAGTTATATGGGAAATAGTTGAAAAATCTGATGATGGAATGATGTCAATTGAAGCTAGTGACGAAGTTCTTGGTAACCCAAATTTAAAATATGTAAAAGTGAAAAAAAATACACCACTTAATTAAAGTGTTTTTCTTTTAATACATTAGAAAAAATTAATATTTATCGCTTCATCAGTACTTGCCTATTTAATATTTAATAATTAATAAAATCCCTAATATTCTGGAATAAAAAATATACAAATTGAACATTGTAAAAAAACATAGGAAATAAACATCCTATGTTTTTAGTTTAATTTTTCAATATCACTAAAATCAAAGTCAATCGTTTTTGATGTCTTTGCTTGTTGCACGTTTTCTGCTTCATCAGAAGCTGTTTTTATACCATTTACCGCTTGTTTCTCTTTTTCAGCTATAGAATTATCAGTCACATTCAAATTGCTTCTACGTGGTTTATATAAAGCGTTATCGTAGTAAAAACATTGTACTTCAAAAAAATGATTGTCTTTAACAATAAATCTCCCTTTTATATTTGGAATTGTACTAGCTTTATCATTCCCCAGCATTATCCTACTTGGTTCCTTATCAGCAAAATGCCCACAAACTCGGTAAGCAACATTACTTTTAATCTGTCCCGTAACAATTGTACTATCAGGGCGCTGTATCCCCATAATTAAGTGTATTCCCACCGAACGACTTAACCTCACTAATGTTTCAATGTTATTATATAGAATTTTTGATTTTTCTTTATCTCTCACGCTTAATAACTCCGCTAGTTCGTCGATAAATATAATTTTTCTTTCGAGTGGTATCATTGCAACTTTATTATAGTCTTTTAGACTTTCAACCCCACAGTTTCTAAATAAGTCAAGTCGTTTTTTGGTTTCTTCCACAGTATCATCTAATACATTAATAGTTTCTTCATAATCATAATAGATTGGTACATCTTTAAATCCCGAAAAGGATACCCCACGTTTAAAATCAATCAATGTAACCTCATAACCCTTTTCCAACGATTGATATATTAAGCATTTTAGGATATTTGATTTTCCGCTCCCCGTTTCGCCAGCAATAAAAGCATGGGGATATTTGTTTAAATTTAGTTCCATAACTCCCAAACTAGTCATACCTATTGTTAATATATCATCCAAGAGATTTAAATAGCGTTCTTCCCATTTTATCATATCAGGCAAGGGTTTACGTTCAATCACTAACCATATATAACGATTGTCTTTCTCATCCTGAATAATATCAAGGATTTTTTCGTTAAGGTACATTTCTAAACTGTCTTTTTTCTTTAACCATTCGCCAATAGGTACAAGGCTATAAAATTTAACCACACTTGCATACTCACTTATATCTTCGTCACCACAGTAGCTAGGTATTATATCATTAGAATGTAAACCGACACTTGTAAATACTTCATTAAAATAGTTTTCCATTTTTCTTATCGGTGCTTCTTTGATGTGTTGCCATATCCCCACTCCAATTATAACCAACAGACCAAAAAATACCATTTGTCCTGAAGCAAACATTAACAGTACCAAGAAAATATAACCAATCAAAACAATTATATTATGTTTGGCAACACTAAGCCCTTTTTTTAAGTAATACCAAATTGTTCCAAACATCTTACCAATTATCCACCCAAATACATAGAAGACATTTTCAATCAACGTATCGGTCAAACTTTGATTTTCTTTTTTCATAATCTCTCCTCATTTCTTTTTGATTTCAAATATTTTTAAAATAATAAGATTTGATGATAAGATAAGTTTTGTAGTTAATCACAACCTTTCTAACTGTTTTTTTTGATTTTTTGTCTTTGCAAGGCATAGTGTAATTGTTCTTGTCATGAATGATTAAGTTCAGGACTTTGTAAACTTTTGTTTTATCCCTGAATGTGATATAAGGATATTTTTCAAGCAGATTTCTAAAATAGTCACGGTCAATAATAATGCGGTTGTTTTCAACTGTTTCCGTTTCTTCCAGCTTAGCCACAATGCTAAGATATTCTTTAAGTAAAAATTCCAACAAGCTCATTTAAAATCACTCCTTATCTTTCATATCGATAGGACTATTTAAATAAATATCAGTTGTTTTTATTTTGGCGTGTCTTAATTTATTCCTAACCTGATGTTTAGATTTACTTTTTTTGTATTCCAACTTGGCGGATATTCTTCTTAAATCAAGACAAGAAAAGCCATATAGTTTGGCTTTCTGTTGTAGATACTGTGACGAATAAAACAACTTTTTACTATCTAAACCTTTATCACGATAGTACAATATCGTATCTTTCAAACACGCATAAAGAGGGGTATTATCCTTTTTACTAATTATCGAAAATGATTTTTTACCACCTTTGCCAATAAAAGAAAAACGAATTTCTTCATTACAAATACGACAATCTTCTATTTTAATTTGTGACAACTCCGATACTCTTAACCCCGTTTCAATCATGGTTAAAAAACTTACCTTTAATTTTTTGTTTTTCAAATGATTAATAGTTCTTTTAATTTTTGGATATTCTGCTTTGGTTGCTTTTCGATATTTTTTCCTAGTTTGTTTTTGTAGTCTTTCAATGTTCTTTAACTGTTTGTTGGTAATACTGATTTGATAACATTTACAAAAGTAAAGCAAGGCATTTTTACTTTGAGAAAATTGATTTTTATAATGAATATGAGATAGCTTGAAGATTAGACTAGATATATCTATTTTAGAACAGTCATTCACTAAATAATGTCCCTCCAACAACTTAGCCATGCGATAATAATAAGTTTTAATTGTGTTAGGACGAAGCCCGAGGGAGGCGAGAAAAAGCTTATAGTTGGATAATAAGTTATACTTCATTTACAACTTTTCCTCCTCAAGTTACATCAACAGCGTGTCATAATATATATTTATATATATTATGACATTATATGTTAATTTGTTTTTGGCACCAAAAGCTAGTAATACCATAGCTTTTGGCGGTGTAACCTTTATATTCTGTTTTTTTAGAGGTTACACTTTGTAATACTGATATTCACCCATTGTTTTACTGCATAAAAAAAAGCAATAACTATAAAACAAGTTATCACTTTTCCAATGTTTCTTTATTTTTGTCAATATAGGCAATCGCTTCAGCGATTGTTGTTGCGTCAATTATTCCTAACATCTCGCCTAGGTGGTCGCTGTTCCAAAATACATCATCGAATTTTGACAGTGTGCAGGATAACCTTTGATTGAGAAGTGCTATCCAATTATAATTAGCGGTTGTACCAACTATAATTGTAAATTCCCGTCCTTCTCCCTCGACGACTGCCTCATAATAATCGCAATAAAATATTACGGATTTTATATAGGTTTTCCATTTTACCCTTTTACTTTCTATAAGTGTACTGCAGTTTATTATTATTTCATTTGTTTTCAATTATTTCCTCCTTTTTTTATTTTAATTGTCATAAAAATTATGAAACATTTTTTTGATATAGATGATAGCCATCCATTACTTTTTCGTAAAATTTTTTGGCATTGTCCGTTTCTATTATTTGAACTTTGTGATATATTTTCAGCTTTTTTAATTCCCGTATGATAAGTTTTCTTGTCTTATTATCAACAATCGGGATGACAAGAGAAGTACCATGTTCTCGTACATATTCATTATCCAGTTCATGAATAGTTGTTAGTAATTCTTTGATTGATGCTGCTTTTCTATATGTGATAGCCACTTTTTAATCTCCCTGATATTCTTATTTTTTTATTAATCACCTCTTATGGTTACTGCAAATCTTTGATTGAAACTGTATAATTTAAAAATCTATAATTTATATGTGTATAAAAACGTCTGCGATGACCAGAATATAATTAACAACATAAAACTCTAATCCGTAGAATAATCAATTCTACGGGTTTGTTTTGTTTTATAAGGGTTTTAGTGTTCTTGACCATAATTTTTACCCTTTATAGTTTTGCTAAAAGTTCCATTTGATTTTTTTTCTGTTGCTCGGTGGAATGAACATATATGTTCATGGTCGTTGATACATTTGAATGCCCCAATATCTCACTAAGGGTTTTGATATCCATGCCAAGCTCTATACATCTGGTTGCAAATGTATGACGCAACCCGTGAAAGGTAATTTGTGTTATTTTAATTTTTTTAATTAGTTCCTTAAACTGATACTGTATAGAACGGGGATCAATCATATCATTATTTTTATTTACTAATACATAGTGTTTACTGCTACGATAATTTTGCTCATAATACTTACTTAGAATAGAATAGAGTACTGAGGAAATAGGAATTTTTCTAATGGCATTGTTTGTCTTTGGCGGGTAACAGTTAAAACCGTCTTTGTTGCTCGATACGGAACCTGAATTTGCTGTATTCTTTGAACAGTTTTATTAACAACTATATATTTATTATTAAGGTCTATATCCTCCCAACGGAGCGCACATATTTCCCCAATCCTAAGACCCGAGTACAAGCATACTAGTATTGCCAAAGAAATAGTATCTAACTTTAATCTGGTATGGAATTCAAGTATATTCTGCTCATTTCTAGACAGTACCTGAATGTTTTTCGCTTCATTTGAAGGTATTTCTATCTGCAGACAAAACGCTTTGATATAGCCTTGTTTTTGCGCAAATAAGACTGTTGATTTGATAACATATACAATACTTTTAATCGTACTTGATGATAATTTCTTCTTTGTTCGTTTATTCTTTAAATTAATCATGGAAATAACTGCTTCCTGAAACATACTGTTAGAAACATCATCAAGACAAGTATTTTTAAAAACGTCATTTATATAATTGGTGTATAAATTGAAATACTTATTGTAGCTCGACTGTTTGATAAAATTCTGTTTGTATTTTAACCATTCTTGAAATACATCATCAAATG
>CAJTRV010000020.1 GCA_910578855.1 uncultured Bacilli bacterium | reverse complement strand
CCCTGGGGGGGGGGTACTATGGTTATAGTAATGAAGAAAACCGGTGAAATAGTAAGTATGATGTATCAAACGAGAATGATATAAAAGAATCAGAAGCGATTATTGGTGATTAGTGTTGTACTATTTATGATCTCGTAATGTACTTGGATATGTTTTTCTTTCTTCAGCGATCAAAATTAATGGAAACACCAGTGTTGCGATTGCTAAAATTATTGGGATTGTTGAAGCAAATAATGCTGATCCAACGGAAATTCAATTTGGATATTAATGGGATCTGCGTTGGGGATGTTCAATATGAAATAAATGAAAATGAGGTATGGAATTATGGAAACAAAAGAACAATTAGAAGTTATGAAAAGATTAGTCGTTGTAAGAGAAAGTTTAATTGATTATGCAGGTCCTCTCTTCGTTTTTGGTAACATTGATTTATTACTATGTGGTCAACATTCAACCATTATTTCGGCAACTATGCCAAGAGAAGAATTTGCTATATTAAATAATCGTGTACCCGATTGGGTAAATGCGGTAAATTCAAAAGCGGATACAATAACTAATATTTTGGTTATTCGTGATATGGATAAGATTAGTATAGAACGGCAAGAAATATTGCTAGACATTTTAGAAGAAAATCAAATTTCCACGGAATGTTTACCAGAAAATCTTAAGATTATATTACATGCAAATAAAAGGTGTAAAATTAATCCTAAAATCAAAGATATAGTTGAATGTTATGAAATTTAATAAAACATTTATTTGGAGGTGATTTTGTGACGCAGCAAGATATGGATCGTGTTAAAAGAGCAGTTATAAGAAAGTATCCCATTTTCGCCAGTACCGCTTTATTTGGGCTTACTATTCAAGAAGATAAGGATGTTTCAACGGTTATGGTGTGGGGAGAAAAAAACAGCACAGGTGGTATTGATTTAAAAGGGATTAATTATAGTTCTGATTTTTTTGATAGCCTAACATTTGATCAGCAGGTGTTTGTGCTGGCTCATGAAATTTGTCATATTGCTTTTAAACATTTTTCCCGCAGTCAAGATAAACCAAAAAAAGATATCGAAAGAAAGTATCAAGAATATTGTGAAAGAGTTGTTGACAAAAAACTCAGAAAAATAAAAAAAATAAAATTGCATCGAATATATAACAATATTTGGAATATAGCAACTGATGCCTGTATTAATGCATTTTTGAAAAAAGATGGATTAAATATGCCAACGGATGTAATAGATAAAAAAACAGGGAAACGAATGGAGTTTGTTAATGTTGAAGATGGGTTGTTTAGAAGTGCCGAGCGTATATATGATGTACTTGTAAAAAAGGTAGAAAGTGAAAAAGAAAATGATACATCAGATAAAGGGCTTGGACAAGGTTCATTTCAAAATACCCAAGTTGGGGGTGGTCTTGATGATATCGATATTGATAGTTATCAAGGAATTGACTGTCATGATGCATGGGTAAGTGAACCGCAAAAAGTCCAGGATATATCTGAAATTTCAAAATCACTAGATAAAGATTTGGATAATAAAGCAGGTAAGCCACTTGAAGGTTCTATAGATGAAGCAATGTTGTTTAAAAAAAACGAAGTAGAATGCGAGAAACATGTTGAAAAATCACTACAGGATGCTTTCATTAAAATTACAGAGGAAGCTGGCTGTTCCCATGTTCAAATTACCAAACCTATTCTTTCATGGAAGCAATTACTTATTTGCCAGAATGAGGAAGAGGTTGAAAGATGGGGATTTCGTAGGGCAAGCAGGTTTAGACCTAATGCAAGAATCGAATCTAGAATACAGGATGATCGAGCAATAACTGAGGTGGTACTAGATGCTTCAGTATCTGTATCAGATATATTGCTAAGAGTATTTTTGTGTCAGTTGGTTCCATTATTCAAAGAAACAGAAATAAAAGTAGGTTGTTTTGGTGCGGAATTTCATGGTTTTACAGAATTACAAAGTATGAAACAGGTTATGGAATTTAGAGCAATTCGTGATTATAGTGGTACAAATTTTGAGGCTGCCGCTACCGCTTTCACAAAAGATAACGGTAATAAAAAAATAAACAAATTTGTATTTACTGATGGTATATTAGATGGATGTCAAGGTCATAGGCAACGGACAAAAGTGGATGACATTATATGGGTCGTCTTTGGAGAAGAAATGGATTTTGAACCGGTTGGTGGTAAAATCATCAGGGTAAGCGAAAAGGATTTGAATCAAATACTTAATACTGCTGCAATGAGTTATATGCAATTAAATGACGTACAAATAAATAATACGGAAGTAGCAGAAGAAACATCTAAATTGAAGAGGTAATTATAATAGCAATTTATTTAAATAGTTTTGTTAGTGAGTTAATATACGCCATTCATAATATTAGAACATTAGAAGATTGAAAAAAATAAAAAGTTATTATATAGCGTTATAATTATTAAGGAGTTGTTGTTTATGAAAATTAATGAATATTTTATACATTATTATAGTTTGGATAAAATGATACAGATGGTCAAAAGTCCCAAAGCAGATGAGGATGTTTTTCGTGCGGCAATTGATTGGGCATTGCATGAAAAAAATTTACAATATCAGGATAAAGTATTTGAGGAAATTATTAAGAGTGACAAGGTTACATCTGAAATTTTAGGCACTATACTTTATTGTGGTTGTACATTTAGTTTGGCAATGAGCGCTATCAAAAGTCCCAAAGCAGATGTGACTGTTCTTTATGCGGCAATTGACTATGTTCGTAATGAAGATTACATCCCTAAAAGGGCTAGTTTATTTGAGGAAATTATTAAGAGTGACAAGGTTACATCCGTAGTATTAACTAACATAATTAAGATATCTGAGCCTGGTGATAGTGCAACAGTAAAAACAGTTATCGGAAGTTCCAAAGCAGATGAGGAGGTTCTTTATATGGCACTACGCTGGGCAATAGATAGAGGCAGTAAACAAACACTTGAGGAAGTTGTTAATAGTAACAAGATTACACCTGAATTATTGATCAAGGGAATTGAATATTGTGGTACATCTAGACAAATAATATGCGTTATTAAAAGTCCAAAGACAAATATGACTGTTCTTTATGCGGCAATGAAATGGGCGCTAAGGGAAGAACCTTTCGCTAAAGAGACATACTATTTAAATGAAGTACTTGAGGGAGTTGCTAGTAGTGACAAGATTACACCTGAATTATTAGTCTATGTAATTAATCATACTCTTGTACCTAGTCCAGTAATAAACGCTATCAAAAACCCTAAAGCAGATGAAACTGTTTTTGATGCGGCAATGAAATGGGAATGTCCAAATGAAAGCCTTCACTGGAAGATCGAAGTATTGAATGAAATAGCTAATACTGACAAGGCTACACCTGAATTGTTAGTTAGAGTAATTCTTAATAGTCCTACACCTAGTTCAATAATAAATGCTATCAACAATCCAAAAGTAGATATAACTGTTCTTGAAAAGGCACTAGAATGGGAATGTACGAGACAAATTCCTCAATGTCAGACTGAAATATTTGATGAAATTGTTAAGAGTGATGTAGTTACACCTGAATTATTAGTAAACGTAATTTGTAATAGTCTTACATCTAGTCCAATAATCCATGCGATCAATAGTTCCAAAGCGGATGAAACTGTTCTTGAAGCAGCAATAAAACGGGAATATCAGAAAGAAAATCTTCAATGCCAAACCGAGGTATTTGATGAAATTGTTAATAGTGATGCGGTTACACCTGAATTATTAGTTAATGTAATTCGTAATAGTCTTACATCTAGTTCAATAATCCATGCGATCAATAGTCCAAAGGCAGATATGAGGGCTCTTGATGCAGCACTTGACCAAGCAAATGAACATTTTATGGAAATGAGTGAGAATTCTCTTATACGGTCTGCGGTTGAAGAAAAACGTAATTCTATAAACGGAGATTTGGAGATTGAATCAGAAGTTAGTGTAACTGAGAGGATTAGAAGGAATGTTGAAGATGGTATGTCTACAATGCTTTGGGGACTTTCGGGTATAGGTAAGACAGCGCGGGTTAGAGAAATTGATCCAACATTTACTATGATTAAATTGAAAAATGATATGCTTCCCGAAGAAGTGACGGGTGGTAAGGAACCAAATGGTGAACCTGGGAAAATGTATCCACCAAGTTGGTATGTTAAATTATGCGAAAAATGTGAAACAGAACCTGATAGGATGCACATATTATTTATAGATGAAATAACAAATGTTAAAAACACTGTTAAATCGTTAGTTTGGGATATCATAGAAGATCGTCGTGTTAATGGGAATGAAGATTGGCCGTTACCTAGTAATTGTGCAATTATTGGAGCTGGAAACCGCCCAGAAGAATCAACTGCTGTAATAACTGATTATAATGGTGGAGTATTACCAGAACCATTGCATGATAGATTTGATTTTCATATTGAAATACCTCTTGATATGCGAGAATGGCAACAATGGGCATTGGAAACTGACCCAAAGACCGGATTTCTAAATATCCATCCATCAGTATTATCTTTCTGTATAACTCGTGTAAATGAGGTTATGTTTAGCAATTTAGATCCAACGGATGTTACACAACCACGCCTTAGTCCTAGACGTTGGGCTAAATTATCAAAAGCAATATTTATGGCTGAAAGACGTGGTGGTAACAACTGTCGTGTAAGTGACGAAAGAATTGCCGAGTGTATTGGAAAAGAGTTAGCACCTGCCTTTATAGTGTATTATCACAAGCCACCATTTAGTATGGAAAAGGTGGTATCGGGTTATTATGAACCTAATGATTTTCCAAATATAGATGATAAATTATTCGCAATTAGTTCTATTATCGCAAGCAAAGTAGAAAACGAACTAGCTGTTATTGATTTTATTGAACTTTGTTTGGGAGAGGAATATGTAGCAATATATAATGCAATGAAAAAACAACGTGATGATGCTCTTTTAGGTACATCAAATGTACGGAATACTGTACCACGAGGAACAATTAGAAAATAATTTTAAATACCCCTATTTACTTTAGTCTAAGTAAATGGGGGTTATTATTTTATTGCGTAGTAAGCTGGGATGAAAATGTTTTCTATTTTATAAATAAATGGTATAATGTTTTAGAAAGGTGGTATTACGATGGAAGAATTGTTAATTGGATCTCATGTGTCGTTTAAAAAGGATACACAATTACTGGGTAGTGCGCAGGAAGCTGTTTTATATGGGGCCAACACATTTATGTTCTATACAGGAGCACCACAAAATACAGCTCGGTCTAAGATCGATGATCATCTGACAGCTGAAGCATATACGTTTATGAATACTCATGGAATTAATCCTCAGGATGTTGTGGTTCATGCTCCTTATATTATTAATTTAGCAAATAATGCGAATCCTAGTAATCGCCGGTTTGCGATCGAGTTTCTGGGGCAAGAGATTGATCGTTGTGAACAGTTAGGAATTCCTCGTTTGATTTTGCACCCTGGTAGTGCAGTGAAATTAACAAAAGAAGAGGGAATTCAAAATATAATTGATGGTCTTAATACTGTGATATCACCAGAACAAGCTGTCATTGTTTGTTTAGAAACGATGGCAGGTAAGGGAACTGAGATTGGTAATTTAGATGATCTTGCGACAATTTTAAAGGCCGTAAAATATCCAGAGCATGTTATGGTATGTCTAGATACTTGTCACTTGCATGATGCGGGTTATGATTTAACAGCGTTTGATGATTTTCTTGCTGAATTTGATCAGAAAATTGGTCTAGATAAAATTGCCTGTGTTCATATTAACGATAGTAAAAATGAGCGAGGATCTCACAAGGATCGTCATGAAAATTTTGGACTTGGTTACTTGGGGTTTGATACTTTAATTAATATTGTAACACATCCAGTATTAAAAGGCCTTCCTAAGATTTTAGAAACGCCTTATGTATCTAAAGATGAGCAGAGCAAAGAACGGGTATATCCCCCATATCGTCATGAAATTACCATGATTAAATCGAAGCAATTTGATCCTGCGCTATTATCTCATATTAGACAGGACTATAAGTAATCTTTATATAAGTTATGATAGTATTCATAAAGGGTAATTCCTTTTTGATAACTTTCTGTACTTAATTTTGTTTTCAATTGCTTAAATAAGGGCGTCGGGTTTCCATATAAGACGGTTTCCCAATGCTCTTTTAAATTTTGATAAATAATATCTAATTCTTGATCATTTAGATAGATATTGTTTTTTATCGCAAATTGTTTTACGTCTTCTTTGGTCAATCGACTAATGTATTGACTTATAAAAAATTTATGCATGTATTCACCTCATACTATTATATGTATAAATGGAATAATGTAGTATAAACTTCGTACACTATAGTAAAGGAGGGATGTTATGTTTCAGCTTCCAGATCTTAACTATTCATATGATGGACTTGAACCATACATTAGTAGCGAGACGGTTGATGCCCACTACAACCTACATCATCAAGGGTATGTAGATAAATTGAACCAGTTGTTACTAGAGACAAACTATCAAGGAAAACCGGATTTGGTTTGGATTATTGAGCATATTGATGAGCTACCCAAAGAGAAACGTGATCAAATATTATATAATGCGATGGCGGTTTCAAATCATGATTTGTACTGGCTTAGTATGAATCCTAAGCATCGATTACCAAGTGATGCATTAAAAGAACAAATAGAGAAGCAGTATGGTAGTTATGAACAATTTCAGAAAGAATTTATCCGTGTTGCCAAGACATTAGTTGGTAGCGGGTATACATTTTTAGTAATAGATCGGAAAGGAGACTTAATTATTATGAATACAACCAACCAGGATTCTCCTTATCTATATGGGTTTACACCGATTTTAACCATGGATTTATGGGAACATAGCTATTATTTAGATTATTTAAATAGACGTAATGAATATATTGATAACTTTTTTCGAATTGTAGATTTTAATGATGCGACGAAAAAGTATAAAGACATTCAAAAAAAATTATAGTAAAAAAATAAACTATAATCATTATAACAAATATCGAGATATCAAGGAAACAATCGAAAAAAGATACAATATACTAATTATCATTATTATTATTATTATTTTAGTGATGCTATTGAATTTATTTTATATTCAGATTATTAAAAATGAATATTATGTTGATCAAGTAGCAAAGCTAAGTGAAAATACTGTTCAAGGAAGTACGGCACCACGAGGACGGATTTATGATCGTAATCATAAGTTGATTGTCGATAATGAGCCAATTAAAATTATCTATTATAAGAAAACAGCGGGTCTTAGTGCCAAGGACGAAGCAAAGCTTGCTCATAAAGTAGCTTCTATTATTGCCGTTGATTTTTCTAGTGTTACAGATCATAATCTTCGATCTTATTGGTTGGCACTTCATCCTGAGCAAGGGAAGAAAAAGATAAAGGATTCTGAGTGGCAGAAGTTAGAAGAACGAAAATTGACCACCGATGATATTGAAGCGTTGAAGTTAGAACGGATTACGGCTGAAGAATTAGGGACATTCCAAGATGACGATAAGGAGGCAGCTTATATCTATCGCTTGATGAATGAGGGATATGCGAGTGCAGAAAAGGTCATCAAGAAAGAAAATATCACGGATGAAGAGTATGCAACCATTGCAGAAAATGTTAGTGATTTAAAAGGGTTTAATACCCGATTAGACTGGGATCGAGAATATTTATATGGTGAGACATTCCGAGCGATGCTAGGGAGTGTTTCAACTAGTGATAGTGGAATCCCACTTGAGTTAAAAGATTATTATTTGGCCAAGGGATATAATTTGAATGATCGAGTTGGAACAAGTTATTTAGAATACCAATATGAAGATGTGTTAAAGGGTGAAAAAAATGTTTATGAAGTAGCCAGCAATGGAGAATATAAGTTGGTAAAAGAAGGAAAACGGGGGAATGATATTGTTCTTACGATCGATATTGAATTACAAAAAGCGGTTGAAAAGATTCTCGAGGATCATTTACGTAAGGCCAAACAGGAACCCAATACCGAATTTTATAATCGTTCTTTTGTTATTATTGCTCATCCAAAGACCGGTGAAATTCTGGCAATGGCTGGGAAACAAATTGTCAAAAAGGGTAATAACTATGAGATTTATGACTATACACCAGGAATTACAACTTCACCAGTAGTTGTAGGATCGGTAATTAAAGGTGCTAGTCATATTGTTGGTTATAATACTGGTGCTTTGAAGATTGGCGAACGACGGTATGATACCTGTATTAAGATTGCAGCGACACCAATGAAATGTTCATGGACTTATTTAGGAAATTTAGATGATTTAACGGCCTTGAAGTATTCATCTAATACCTACCAGTTTAATACAGCAATTAAAGTTGGAAAGGGAAATTATACATATGATGGTCCGTTGTCTGTAGATCCAGCCGCTTTCCAAACGTATCGTGATACATTTGCTGAGTTTGGTCTTGGTCTTAAAACTGGAATTGATTTACCAGTTGAAAGCTTAGGATATAAAGGTGGAAGCTCAGTTTCAGGGCACTTACTTGATTTCTCGATTGGACAATATGATACTTATACACCAATTCAATTGTCCCAATACATTGGAACCATTGCCAATGGGGGAACCCGTATGCAACCATATCTTTTAAAAGAAGTGTACGCTCCTTCAAAAGATGGATTAACGAAATTAATTTCGCAAACAAAACCAGTTGCATTAAATAAAGTTAATACCAAGCCAGAGTATTTAAACCGTGTGAAAGAGGGATTTAAGATGGTAATGGTTGGTGATGGAACGGGAATTGGTCATATCGATAATGCCTATAAGCCAGCGGGAAAAACCGGAACGAGTCAAAGTTTTGTCGATAGTGATGGTGATGGGGTTATCGATACAGAGACGATTACGACGACCTTTGCTGGTTATGCGCCATACGATAATCCCCGAGTGACGTTTACGGTGATATCACCTGATGTATATCATTCTGATACCAATAGTACCTATCAAACGGCTGTGAATCGTTTGATCTCTAAAGAAGTATCAAAAAAATTCTTTGAATTATATCAATAATATGTTATAATATGGATATTGCAAAAAGGAGGGAACGAATTATGGCAAAAAAAGGAGAAGCAAGAGAATTTACGACGTTAAAATGTAGTGAATGTGGAAATGAAAATTACCGTACTTCTAAAAATAAACGTAATACTCCTGAACGTTTAGATATTAAAAAGCATTGTCCGAACTGTAATAAGACAACTAATCATAAAGAGAAAAAATAAAAATAAGGAAAGTCCTTATTTTTTATACGAAAGGAGAAAACGATGTTTAACGTAAATGATATTAAAAATGGAATTACTTTTCTATATGAAGGATCAATTTATCAAGTTATTGAGTTTTTACATGTTAAACCAGGAAAGGGGCCAGCTTTTTTACGAACGAAGTTAAAAAACCTACGAACAGGTGCAACAATTGAGAAAACGTTTAATACCAATATTAAGTTAGAAAAAGCGATGATTGAAAAACAATCAGTTCAATTTTTATATTCAACAGGTGATACTTATACCTTTATGAATATGGAAACTTATGAGCAAGTAGAACTTAATAAAGATCAACTTGGTGATGATATCTATTATTTAAAAGATGGTTTAGATGTAGAATTAAGTTTCTATAAGGGAGAATTATTAGGAGTGATTCTACCAGAGAAGATTGAATTACAAGTAAAACATACAGAACCAGGAGTAAAGGGAAATACGACGAATAATGCAACTAAGGATGCTGAATTAGAAACAGGATTAACGGTTAGGGTACCATTATTTATCGATGAAGGAGAGATGCTTATTATCTCTACACGTGATGGAAAGTATGTATCACGAGCATAAGACGACATTTTGTCGTTTTTATTATAAGAATGAAGTTGTATTTTAATTACAAATCATATATGGATATTCTATTGTTTGAATGATATCTCTAATAGAACTTGATAATGTGTATGGTAAAAATTGGTGATCAAAAATAAGAAAAGAAAAAAACTGTTAAAATAATCATAAAAATATTTGACAAACATAACATAATACTATATAATTAGAAATGTTATAAAAAGGAAAGCAGAAGTGTCCACTTCTCACCCGATAGCAAGCGTTATGGGTTGATGCCAAAGAAATAGTAATATTGGTTGTCATTGTGGATACTTTTGGGTATTCACTTTTTTTATGGAGGTGTCAGTTATCGCAAACAGAGAAAGAGATTTGTTTATTAATGAACAAATACGAGCAAATGAAGTAATGGTCATTGGACCAAATGGAGAACAGTTAGGAGTAAAGCCAATTAAAGATGCTTTAACACTAGCAAGTTATGCGGGGTTTGATCTTGTTTTAATCAGTCCTAATGCGAATCCAAAGGTTTGTAAAATCATGGATTATAATAAGTTTAAGTATGAAAGCAAGAAAAAACAAAAAGAAAATATGAAAAAACAACGTGAGAATAACTTGGAAATGAAAGAGTATCGATTATCGGTTGCGATTGATGTTCATGATTTTGATACACGCGTGCGCAATGCTAGCAAGTATTTGGAAAAAGGACATCGGGTAAAAGCAACGATTCGTTTTCGCGGACGAGAGATGGCGCACCCAGAACTCGGTAGGGAAGTATTACTTCGATTTGCAGATACGTTATCTGATATAGCTGAATTAGAACAGAAACCCAAAATGGATGGACGTTTTATGTCAATTATATTAGCACCGAAAAAAGAGAAATAATGGAGGATTATTATGGCAAAGAAGACACAAAAGACACATAGTGCACTTAAGAAAATTGCAAAAGTAAAACCAAACGGTACTGTTAAAATTACCAAAGCTGGTGGAAACCATAAAAGTGGTAAGAAGTCAAATAAGATAACAAAGAAGTATGCACAGAGTAGTTTAATGAGTAAAGGTGACTACAAGAGATTAAAAGATATTATAAAATAAAAAAGTAAAGGTAGGAGGATATTATGCCAAGAGTAAAAGGTGGTACGATTAGTCGTGCTCGTCATAAAAAAGTTTTAAAACAAGCAAAAGGTTATTTCGGAAGTAAACATAGATTATATAGAACAGCCAATGAACAAGTAATGCATTCATTGAAATATGCTTACCGTGATCGAAAACAAAATAAGAGAGAATTTAGAAAGTTATGGATTACCCGTATCAATGCAGCTTGCCGGGAAAATGGAATTAGTTATTCAAAATTCATCAATGGTTTAACAAAAGCTGAGGTAGCAATTAACCGTAAGATGTTATCAGAGATTGCAATTCAGGATCCAAAGGCTTTTAGTGAATTAGTTGTTATTGCAAAAGATGCATTAGAAGGAAAAACAGTTGCACCTAAAGCTACTAGTAAACCTGCAAAAAAGGAAACAGCTAAGAAGGAAGCAGCAAATGCGGAAGAAACAGCTGATTTAAGTAAATTGAAAGTTGCTGAATTACGAGAATTAGCAAAAGAAATGGGAGTAGAAGGATATTCTACTATGAAAAAAGCTGAATTATTAGATGCTTTAAAATAATCATTTTTGGTTATTTTTTTTGTTTTATGATATAATGAATGTGGATGTGATGGAACGATGATTAACTTATATATTGATTTTGATGGTGTCCTTATGGATACAATTACAACTTCATATCGTCTATTAGATGAGGCGCAAATTGATCGAAATAATGCAGAGGAGATACTTAAGTTTTATCAAACGTTAAATTGGGAAGAAGTAATTGAGGTGACACCAATTATCAATGATAGTATTAATCGGTTGCAGAGGATAAAAGATTCTAACCGTTTTGATATTTCTATCTTGACCCATGTTAATTCATTGGCAGAAATTATAGAAAAAGTAAAGTTTATTCGCCGTTATTTTCATGATATTACGGTGATTGCTTGCCCAAAACAAATCAGTAAGACTAAGATGGTTCATGCCAAAGATGCGATTCTCATTGATGATTATGCTGGTAATTTAGCGGAATGGCAAGAAGCTGGAGGGATTAGTATTAAGTTTTCCCCAACTTTAAATGATCGAGGATTTCGTTGCATTGATAAAATAGATCAAATTTTGGAAATGGATTTTTCTAATGGAATATAATAGAGATTTTGTTTTAAATCCAAAGTTACCAGGATATATTATTGCTGAAAATGAGCTGATAGAAATTCCCGAAAATAGTTCTCATGAACAGGTGAGCATTGATTATTTAAAGCGTATTCATGGTGAAAATTGGAATAAGGTAAAAGATAAGGGAAGTAATTATTTGCAAATGTTGCATGATGTGAAAGCGATATTGTACATTGGAATTAGAAAAGGTATTAGTAATGCAATAAATTTAGAAGATAGAAACGAAGTGTTTCTGCACTTATATTGTGATTTGGCTGATGTAAGTAATTTTCAATTAAATGTTATAAAAGAATTAAACAAACAGATCATGCAATCGCAACTAAAACTTACTTATTTTCATAATTATTTATATCACAAATCAATGACATCAATTGACGAAAAATCAATAAAAAAAGCTTTTATGATTTTCATTTCAGAAGCAAGAAATAAGAAAATTTATTCTAGTACGGGAATTATTCCCTTTGGATTTTCTACGATTATGGGGAAGCAAGTTTATCGAAGTGAGTATGGTGAATTGCCAACATTAATAATTAATGATATCAATCGATTTTTTTTGATATTGAAACAATATATCCAAGTAATAGTTCAATGTAATCGTATAGATTATACCTCAGATGATGTTATACTTCATTTAAAGATGTTATTAGTTAACATTTTTATGAATGCTACATATGATGATTATAAATGCCCAGAGATATTTTTGGAAAAGCAATTTAATTTTCTTTATGAACAAGATTTAGAGTTGTTTTTAGATCATCAAGAAGTGAATCTTGAATTATTACAATCAGATATTACTTTAAAAAGGATGAATCAGTCTTTATCGCGAAAAACACCTCATAAGATTGCAATATATCAGAATAACCAATATATTTGTGATATAGAATATGGTCTTTTAAGCAATATTAATGGAAGAATATTATACATATACGATATTGTACTATATAATAAAGATTGCTATGGTTTTTCCTTGGCTGAGGTAATAATATATGCATTGGCAAAGTTTGAAAAGGCAACTTATATTAATTTTATTCGATCACTTCCTGGTAGGGAAATGATAGATAATTCAAATAGGAAATATACTAATGATTTATCTACTAGGAAAAGAGAAGCTTTAGGGATTATAGACTATGATATACCATCTTTTAAGGATTACATTAATAAAATAGAGAAGAAATTGTCTAAAATATCTTACACAAGTAAATCATATATTAATGTAGATTTAGAGAATTATTATGAGTTGATTTCATCTTTTGGTAATAATAGTGATATTAATGAAACTATAAATAAATTTGAAGCGATAAGTGAAATTAAGTCAAATATTTGAGTCTAAAAATCAGATAGTAATTAGGTTTCTTGACGTAATATAGATTTTTTGATAATATATGTCTCATAAAGGGTATTTTTGTATACAAAAATACTACTGTCATTTGACAGTAGTAATACTTAACAAGGATTATAGGTGAAGGACAATGTTAAATTTTTCGAATTAAAATTATTTTTAATAGAAGAGGAGTATGATAAATATGTATTTTAATGTAGAAAAGAAAATGGAATCACTAAAGGAAATAAGGGAAAATCTTTATAAACATGAATTTGAAACTATAGATGGTAATATGAGTTCAGTAGTTGCCTTGCGTTATCAAGATGAAATGGATATTGATCCATCAATTCCAGGTTATATTGTGACTAAAGAGGGAATTGTTCTTCCGGTTGTTCCTGGGGATGTTCATCCTAAGGTAGCCAATAATTATTTCCGAAAATATTATGATAGTAAATGGGCCGAGATTAAAAGTTCAGGGAAATCTTATTTTGAATTAATAATGGATAATAAAGCAATTATGTATTATGGACCTAGGTTGATAGATGATGATATTATAGATAATAGGGAAGTAATGGTGCTAACAAAGTATCCACCATTTTTGTTATCTGATGAACAAATGAATTTTTTGAGCTGTTTAGAAAAGGCTATTCACATGAGAAATTATAAATTAACCTATCATGGCCCTGGTCAAACAATATATAATAATTTACTTTCTGAGCAAGGATTAGAACAGTCCCGAGGTATGAGAAAATAGATTTTCTAGTAGAAAGAGCATTTTATAGATGTTCTTTTTTAATATTATTAATATATCTGCATTTATTAGCACTCATTCTTGACGAGTGCTAATTTTTGTGTTACAATGGTCTTGTTTGAAAGAAAACAGACAAATTGGATATGATAAGAAAGGGAGATGGTACTTATGAATAATGCAAATCCATTTGGAGAATCACTTGAAAATGTACTCGAAAAATATGGACGTGACATTGTCCAAAGTGTAAAAGATGGTAAGATCGATCCAGTAATCGGTCGTGATGATGAAATTCGTAGTATTACTCGAATTTTATCTAGAAAAACAAAGAATAATCCTGTTTTAATTGGGGAACCAGGCGTTGGAAAGACGGCGATTGTCGAAGGGCTTGCTAGTCGAATTGTCAAAGGGGATGTTCCAGATAGTTTGAAAAATAAGACAATTTGGGAACTAGATATGGGATCGTTAATTGCTGGTGCTAAATATCGGGGTGAATTTGAAGAACGGTTGAAAGCTGTTTTAAAAGAAGTAAAGAAATCGGATGGGAATATTATCATGTTTATTGATGAGATTCATATGATTGTTGGCGCTGGGGCTTTAGAAGGGGCCATGGATGCCGGTAATATGTTAAAGCCGATGTTAGCACGGGGTGAAATTCACTGTATTGGCGCTACTACTTTAAATGAGTATCGAAAGTATATTGAAAAAGATGGGGCTTTAGAGCGACGTTTTCAAAAAGTCTTGGTAAATGAACCAACAGTAATGGATACGATCACCATTCTACGAGGGTTAAAAGAACGATTTGAAGTTTATCATGGGGTAAATATCAAAGATAAAGCTTTGGTAGCAGCAGCAACGTTATCAGATCGTTATATTACGGATCGGTTTTTACCAGATAAAGCGATTGATTTAATTGACGAGGCATGTGCGACAATTAAAGTTCAAATTGATTCTGTTCCAACTAATTTAGATAATTTAACGCGAAAGATTATGCAACTAGAAATTGAATGGCAGGCATTAAAAAAGGAAAAAGATGAGATCAGTAAGAAGCGACTTGAAGAGATTAAGATTGAACTTTCAAAGTTAAAAGAGAGAGAAGCAAAGCTTCGTGGGGAGTGGGAGAGTGAGAAACAGATCAATGAAAAGATCAATAAGAAGAAAGAAGAGATTGAAAAGACGAAGTTTGAATTAGAACAAGCTGAGAATCGTTATGATTTAGAAACAGCAGCCCGATTACGTCATGGTTCATTACCACGTTTAGAGCAAGAATTAGAAGCACTACGTAAACAGGATTCCTCAAAGATTTTAAGTGATATCGTTGATGATACTGATATTTTAACGATTATCTCGAAGTGGACGAATATTCCAGTTGAAAAATTATCGGGAACCGAACGCGATAAGTTGCTTCATTTAAAAGAAAATATGCAACGACGGGTAAAAGGGCAAGAGGAAGCTTTAACACTTGTTAGCGAGGCTATTATGCGAGCTAGAGCAGGTATTAAGGATCCAAAGCGACCAATTGGTTCTTTCATCTTTTTAGGACCAACCGGGGTTGGGAAAACAGAAGTAGCAAGAACTTTAGCACATGAGTTATTTGATAGTGCGGATCATATGATTCGAATTGATATGAGTGAGTATATGGAAGCACATTCTGTATCACGTCTTGTTGGAGCGCCTCCGGGATATGTTGGATATGACGAAGGTGGTCAATTAACCGAGGCTGTACGTCGTAATCCATATAGTATTATCTTGTTTGACGAAATCGAGAAAGCCCATCGTGATGTGTTTAATATCTTATTACAAATTCTCGATGATGGACGGATTACCGATTCTCAGGGGCGCACGGTGGACTTTAAAAATACGATTATTATTATGACATCGAACTTAGGAAGTGAATATATTTTAGATGGCAAAGAGAATAGTAATGAGCAAGTGATGCGGGAATTACGTCATACCTTCCGCCCAGAGTTTATCAACCGTATCGATGAGATTATTATATTTCATTCACTCAATAAGGATACCGTTTATGAAATTTTAGATAAGATTATCGATGAGATGAATGAACGTCTAAAAGATAAATATTTGACCGTGTCATTAACCGACGAGGCCAAAGCATATATTATTGATCAAGCATATGATGAACATTATGGAGCTAGACCAATTAAACGATATGTAACTGGGGCCATTGAAACGTTGATAGCAACCGCAATCATTGAAGGGGCGATAAAACCCAATACAACAATTACTATTGCTATTAAAGACCAACAATTTCAGCTTCAAGTTAGTAAATAAAATAGAATGACTAGTGGTTGTCAAGTATGACACAAACTAGTCTTTTTATTTTCAATATGATCGTTAAAAAACAGTAAAGAATGTAGCCTAATCATTGCTAATCAAGGGGAATTATGGTAAAATTAGTCTGATAGAAATAAAACAGAAGGAGGACCAAACATGGAACAATTTATCCCAGATATTTATCAAAAAAGTATTTACACCATCGATTATCAAAAACTCTGGAATCGGGGAATCCGCTGTTTACTATTTGATTTAGATAATACGTTAGTGCCTGCTAGTATTCATAAGGCCAATAAAAAAATTAAAGCGTTATTTGAAGAATTAAAAGAAAAAGGATTTACCGTTATTCTTTTTTCTAATAGTGGGAAAAAGCGTTTAAAACCATTTAAAGATGAGTTAGAAATCGATGTCTTAGCACGAGCAAGAAAACCGTTAGCCAAACATTTTTTACGTGTGATGAAAGAGTATCATTTTACTGTTAGTGAAGTAGCAATGATAGGAGACCAGTTATTGACCGATGTATGGGGTGGGAATAAGGTAGGAATTACAACGATTCTGATTAACCCAGTTAGTAAAAAGGACTTTATTTTGACACGATTTAATCGGCGGATTGAAAATAGAATTATTAAGAAATTACGAAATAATGATCTCTTTATTCGAGGAAAGTACTATGATTAAACGATGTACTGGATGTGGGGCTGTTTTACAACAGGATGACAAGGAGCATATTGGTTATACCAAGGATCTTTCTTTGGATCAATGTGAACGTTGTTTTCGTATTGCTCATTATGGAGATTACCAAGTGGTAACCAAGGATAATGCTGACTATTTAAATATTTTAAAAACCATTCAACAAACCAAGGATTTGGTGATTTTTGTTGTTGATTTATTTAATCTAAATCAAGAAGTATATGCCTTAGCCAAACAGATTCATAATCCATGTCTTTTGGTTTTAACCAAGCGTGATCTCTTTGCCAGTGATATTCATGATGAGAAGTTTACTTCCTACTTAGCAAACTTACCACTCAATATTATCGATCAAGTTTTAATTAGTAGTAAGAATAATACTGGTTATGATGAATTATATGAGAAGATACAGCGTCATCAACGAAGTAATCACGTTTACGTTGTTGGCCTTACTAATGCTGGAAAATCGACGATGATCAATCAGTTGTTTCATCATTATTCGAAACGGGATTGCGAGATCACTACCAGTAATTTGCCATCGACGACTATTGATATGTTACCACTTCCGTTTTCCGAAACACTTACGATCATTGATACTCCAGGTATTTTAGATCATAGTATTACGGGAGTTATCGATGCGAATCTTTTAAAACGAATTACCCCAAAGAAGACCATAAGACCAATTACCTATCAAATTAAAGTCAAGCAATCGATCATAATCGACAAATTGTTACGTATTGATGTTACACCTGTCAATAGCGTTACATGTTATTTTGCTAATAACTTACCTTTTAATCGCTATTATAAAGAGATTGATCAATTGTCAACTTTACAAAAGCATATATTAGAAGTACCAGCAAACAGTGATGTTTTGATTGCTGGTTTGGGTTTTATTAAAATTGTCAAAGCGTCACGGATTGTTGTATATACGTTGCCAAATGTCGAGGTGAGTGTTCGAAAAGCATTAATTTGATGCTTTTTTTGTTGTATTATGCATAAAATATGATAAAATGGGGGTAATAGAGGATTCTATTATCAGTGAGGAGTGAGAGATATGCAGTGTAAAAAATGTCAAGCATTTTTAAGTGATGGAACAACTGTTTGTGGAAATTGTGGTACGCCAGTTGAATCATCAACCGAGGTAGTAAGTAGTAATGAAATGGTTACTGGGCAAAGTTCTAGTGAGCAATCAAATGGAGGTTTTGATACCAATATAGAATTAAATCAAACGAGTGTAGCAACTGGAGGACTAAGTTCAGAAATAGGAAATGAATCTACTATGATGGGAGACGATAATGTTTCAGCAATTCCTAATGCGGCATATGAACAACCCATTGATCTACCAATCAATAATGGAGCAATGTTACAACCAAAACCGAGTCCAACTCCATTGGCGGAGTCACATGAAAACAATCAGTCAAAAGAGACATGGAAGGACATGATTGTTCAACATAAAAAAATATTGTCAGTGATTGGAATCATTGTTATTGTATTGATCTTAGTGGGATTTTCTGCGTTTAAAATTTTGAACCGTGGTCCGAAATATGTTGTCGATAAATCGATTGATCAGTTATTTACTATGGTGGATCATTCGCTTCAGACAGTTGAATCAGGGACTGGTTCATTGACGATCAAACCGATGATTTTATTAGAAGATTCTAGTTATCAGGAAATTACCGATATTATCAATAAAATATCGATTCGAATGGATTATAAATTTGATATGAAAGAAAAACTATTTGGACTAGAATTGCAGTCTGATTATGACAATAGTACTTTAGTTGATTTAAATACTTATCTCCAGGATCAGCAGGCGTATGTTTATTTACCACGGTTATACGATAAGTATATTGTTGAAAAGTTTGATGAGAAAGAGTTTAATGAATTATTTGTGGCCGCATCTCAAGATGACACGAAAATAGTATTAAAGGAATTTAAAGCAGCATTAAAAAAAGCATTGAAAAAGGATTATTTTTCTCAAGATAAAACATCTATTTTAGTAAATGGAAAAAATACTAAAGTGACCAAGTCAACCTTGAGCTTAAACTTTAAACAACAACAAACGATTAAGAAAGAGTTATTAACCGATTTAAAAAATAATAAAAAGTTTATCAAGCGTTATGCTAAAGTCAATAATGTAAGCGAGTCTTCGGCACGTGATATGTTAGACGAAAAAATCGATGATTTACAATATAACTATGACGATGGTTCAAAAATGGAAATTTCTGTTTATACCAGTGGTATGTTCCATGCGTTTAAGGGTATTTCAATGAAGCAAGTGAGTGAATATAGTAAATCAGAGCTATTACTTGTGCGAGATCAAAAGAATCATTATAGCTATAAGATGGCTGTGGATGGTTCAGATGTAATTACTGGAACCTATGATTGGACAGATAAGAATGGACAAAAAGATGGAACTTTTGTAATGAAAATAAAGGATACTGGGAAATTGACTTTAAAATTTAGTGAGACTTGGGATAAAAATGCTAAAGTAACAAAACAGGAAATTAAAAATACCGTTAAAATGGATGAATTGACAGAAGCGGAAACAGATTTGATTTTAAAACGCTTACAAGAAAATAATGGTGTAAAAGTATTAGTGAAAGAAGTGCAAGCGATTATTGATTCTTATCAATCAATCTATAATAATGGTATGGATGATTTTGATTTCGATCTAGACTATGATAGTAGTATGGATGATTTTGATTTTGATTTAAATCATGATGGTAGTTATGGTTTTGATTATAGTGAAGAGTAGATCAAAAATCTGCTCTTTTTTTCTTTGGGGTTGTATGGTATAATGTTATAGAATAGAAAAGAGGGTAATATGGGGTTAGGACAGATTATTGGAATTGAAGAAAATATTGTATTGTTAAAGTTAAAAGAAGATATCGATATTACCAAGAGTTTAATTGGTTTATATATGGTATTTAAAGATGAAGAGCGAATCATGGTGGGTGAGGTTACCAATATCAAAGATGGTATTGCCTATGTTAATTTATTAGGAGAGATCAAGAATAATCAATTTGTTTTTGGTGCAGTTCATAAACCGAGTTTAATGGCAACCTCTACATTATTGCCAGATAAATTGATTCCAGCTATTGTCAGTTCAACGTCTTATTCTGAGGCAACGGATCTTTACTTAGGAAAGAGTTCAGTTTATCATAATATTCGGGTTACGGTAAATATCAATCAGTTTTTTAGTAATCACTTTGCGATCTTTGGGGCCAGTGGAAATGGAAAATCATGTAGTTTGGCACGTATTATACAAAATATCTTTGTCAAGCAGGAACCAATCCCTTATCGTGCTAGTATTTTTATCTTTGATGCTTATGGTGAGTATCATTCGGCATTTTCTAAAATTAATGGAGCAGTACCGGAACTTAATTTTAAATCATATACGACCAAACAAAAATTTGGAGATACTGATATTTTGTCGATTCCATTATGGCTATTAGATGTTGATGATATTGCACTGTTACTTGGTGCCGAGAAGCCATCGCAGTTACCAATTATAGAAAAGGCTCTGAAATTGGTTACTATTTTTGGGAAAGAAGAAGAGCTTGTTATCAAACATAAAAATGATATTATCGCTCGAGCGATTATGGATATTTTGGCAAGTGGAAAAAATCCTGGACAAATACGGGATCAAATTACATCGGTATTGAGTCAATATAATACCCGAGAATTAAATTTGGATACCCAGATTTTTCAACCAGGATATTCTAGGCCCTTAAAACAATGTCTTTTTATCGATGCGAGTGGGAAAATTCGAGATATTGAGTTGTTGACTACTTTTGTTCAGAAATTTATTACTGATGATTTAGAATTGCAGTTGCCAGATGGAACATTTCCATATTCGCTTGATGATTTAAAAATGGCTTTTGATTTTGCCCTTATTTCTGAAGGGGTATTGACAAGTGAAAAAGTATTTGATGATGTCAATGTATTAAAAGTACGGCTTCATACGCTTGTTAATAGTGAGTATCGCAACTTTTTTAATCATCCTCATTTTGTCGACCGTGATCAATATATTCGCGAATTATTAACGGCGAACAATGGAAAGAAAGCTCAAATTATCAACTTTAATATCAACTATGTCGATGATCGTTTTGCCAAGAATATTGTAAAGATATATTCAAAATTATTATTTGATTATGCGAAGACTTTGGATAAAAAAGCTTCAATGCCTTTTCATCTTGTATTAGAAGAGGCCCATCGTTATGTTCAAAATGATAATGATATCGAATTATTAGGATATAATATATTTGAACGGATTACCAAAGAGGGGCGAAAATATGGGGTTATTTTAGGTTTAATATCCCAGCGTCCATCTGAGTTATCGGAAACGGTATTATCGCAATGTAGTAACTTTTTAATTTTTAAAATGCTTCATCCAAAGGATGTAAACTATATTAAAGAAATGGTTCCTAATATTACCAATGAGATTGTAAAAAAACTACGAATTTTACACCCAGGAACGTGTATTGCCTTTGGTAGTGCATTTAAGGTACCGATCGTTATTGACATTGATATGCCTGATCCAGCACCAACCAGTAGTAGTTGTGATGTTAGTGGAATCTGGTTTGTTAATCGTAATCATACCAATGATCAAGATGTTATTCACTAATTTTTCTAAGAGCCAATATGGTTCTTTTTTGTCTGGAATTTTTTACAAAAATGGAGATGAAGTATGGTATAATCTTTATAGATAGACTTTTTTATAAAGATTATAAGGATTTAAAAATAGAGCGGAGGAATAATATGCATTCGAAAAAAGGATTTACGTTGTTAGAATTACTAGCGGTGATTGTGATTCTTGCCATGATTGCCTTAATTACGGTACCAATTCTCCTAGGAACAATAGAGGGATCTAAAGTAGGGGCTGCACGTGATTCTGGTTATGGGTATATTCAAGCTATTAAAATTGCACTTGGTGAATTAAAACTTGAACCAGGTCAAGGGAAATTAACTGGTACTTATCAAATTAAGGATGGCAATTTGTCCCGAAATGGAACTACCATTGATGTAACAGTATCATATAAGGGTTCAAAACCAACCGGAACGGTTACATTAAATGAAGGTGAAATTGAAACGGCTAAATTGGCAATTGATGGTGTTGATCTTATCTATGATGGTAAGACAGTGAAAGTAGATCAGGGTGATATCGTTCAACAAGTATATGTGATTGGGGATGCTGTAACAGTTAAAGGGATACCAGGGATGTTCCATGTTCTGGTTAATTCAGGCGCAAATGAATCAACCGTGAAATTATTATATGATGATAATTTTGGTTCGACGAGATTTCATACGGTGGATACGGATACTTATGAGGGATCGTTATTACAACAGAAATTAAACGAGAGTACAGCAACCTGGAAGACCAAGGTGACTACAGCTGGGGGAACGACTGAGGATATGGTTATCGATCTTCCAACAAAGGATGAAATGCAAGCTGTGTTAGATTACTATGGAATTCCGAATGCAACATCTGTTCCTAGTTTAACCTGGTTAAATAAAGATGTAGCTTTTTTTACAAAGTCGGTCATGAGCAAGGGTGTTGCTTATGTATTTACTAGAAATCGGGGGATTGCAACTGATTACATGATTGTCGATTATGGTGATTTGGTCCGTCCAACTATGGTTACATCAAAAGCCAACGTTACATTGGTATCATAAGGGTATGGGAAAAGCAAATATTGTTATAATAATCCCTGCTTATGAACCTAATGATAAGTTGCGGGTAGTTGTCAGGGAATTAAAAGAAGCGGGATATCAGCACATTATCATTGTTGATGATGGAAGTAGTAATCGGTGTATTCCTCTTTTTAATGAGTTAGCGAAAGATTGTACTGTATTACGGAATACTATCAATCGGGGAAAGGGATATAGTTTAAAAAAAGCCATTCAATATAGTTTAGATCATTTTCCAATGATGCAGTTAGTGGTGACAGTTGATGCTGATGGTCAGCATCAGATTTCGGATATCAACGCGATCTGTAATTGTCATTGGAGGCAGCCTAAGGCGGTAATCCTAGGGGTGCGTGATTTTACATTACCGCATATTCCTATGTTGCGACGAATGGGAAATCAGTTGACCTCATATTTATTTCAAAGGCGATATCACTATTTGATTACGGATACCCAAACCGGTCTTCGACTGTTTCCACGCGCTATTTTAAAGGATCTTGTACGGATCTCTGGAGATGGTTATGAATATGAATTGGCTGTCTTAATCTGGTTAGTTCAGCAGATGATTCCTATCTGTGAGCAGAAGATTGATACCATCTACTTTGAAGATCAAGGGGACTCTCATTTTAAGATGATTCGAGATTCCTTCCGAATCTATCGTGTGTTATTTGGGAAGAAAAGAGGCGTTAAAAAATGATAGGCTATTTACTAATTGGGTTGGTTATTTTACTAGGTGTAACTAGTTTTGCGATTGTCTGGAAACGTCACATTGGTCTAGCGATTCCGATGTTTTTCTTTGCTATTATGTTATATACATATGGATTAGGTTTGTTTTTTCCGCTTTCCTATGTATGCTACAGTGCATTGATTATTCTAGCTTTTTTTGTAATTCGAGCTATTACTTTGCTCAAATCACGGGAAAAGGACTGGCTTTTTACCAATATTTTTAATTCTACTTTTTTGCTGTTTGGTATATTTATGGTTTTATTCTTTCTTTTGAATGTTCATAAAGCGGTGATTTATATCGATGAATATACACATTGGGCTGATGTTGTCAAAGGTATGTTTCAAACGGACCATTTATCAATTTATCAAGATAATTTATGGTATGCCTCTTATCCACCAGGAATTTCATTATTACAGTATTTCTTTTTGACGATTAAGGGCGGCTTTCAAGAAGATGTTCTTTATATGGTAAGTCAACTTTTTACAGTTTCGCTTTGTTTACCATTTTTAACGATAAAGCGGAACGCATGGATGCAAATTCTATTGACGGGGCTTGTTTTATTTTTATTTCCAACTGTTTTCTTTCACAATTATTATGATCAAATTTATGTTGATACATTGGTTGGTATTCTCTTTGCTCATAATATGACATATCTGTTCTTGCATCCCAATTTGGATCGTTATGATGTTAGCTATCTTACGTTATCGGCAACCGCGTTAATCTTGATAAAAGACATTGGGTTCTTCTTTGTGTTATTAGAATTTATAGTATTGTTGTATCAAATAGTTCGCTATCGACGTTCTCAGTTAACAAAGGGGCTTTTTATTGTAATTATGGCTTTAAGTGTGAAGTTAAGTTGGAGTATGGCCCTTCAAATTCATGGGGTGATATTAAAGCATCATAATATGATTTCTATGGCAGCAATTGGGAATATCATAACTGGGAATGGTGAGACTTCTCAATATCAGATTATCAATAATTTTGTCAAATTATTTAGCTCTAATCAGATAATAACTCGACCAATATCAGTTGATTATTTTGGGGTAGTCGTCATTTTAATGGGGCTATTATACTGGTTTGGAAACAAACATTATAAGACAGGGACTGATCGTTTTCGTTATCGATTTATTGCCCTAACACTTGGAATTGGATCATTTGTTTATGTCATCGGATTACTTGGAACTTATTTATTTCAGATTACTTGGAATGAAGCTGTTTCTATGACTTCTTATGATCGTTATATTGTCATCTTCCTAAATGGGTTCTTTTGTTATTTATTGTTTTTATTTTTACATACGAAAAAGCGGCAAGAAGTTTTCATCGTTGTTACGATTGGATTAATTTTATTGATGCCTACCAATTATTTCTTTTTGATGAATTTTGATCGCTATCAAGCAAATTATCAAGCGGTAGAACAACTAGGACAATATTTAAAACCAACTGATCGTGTACTATTTTATGTCAGTCATAGTGATAACTATCATTATGCCCAAGTCCATTATTATATGCGACCATACCGGATATCATCGGAACCATTGGATGGGCCAGCAACTTATATAACCGATAGCACTCAAATTTATGATTGGAGTGCTTACCAATATCTCTATCTTTATCAGACTGATGAGGTGATGACGGAAGCGATTGTGCAACAATTTGGAACCACAGTTTGGGAGCAGCAGTTATATCAAATAATTGATGGTACCAAGTTAAAAGTCGTAACAGATGACTTGTAAAAATAATAGAATAATCATAGGAAATATGATATACTAATAACGAAATAAAGAAAAAAGATAGGATGGGATGTTTAGGATGCGAATGATCAAAAAGAACCGAAAGAGATTCATGATATTAAGTGTGGCCCTGTTTATGATTTGCGGGGTGGCCCTTGGATATGCTGCGCTTTCGTCATCAATTAAAATTAATGGAACGGGAACGATTTCGACCAATTGGGATATCTTATTCACCAATATCGAAGAAAAAAGTAGCAAGGGAGCCGTAAATAACGATAGTCGAATTATGGGTAAACTAACAGCTACCTTTGATGTTAATTT
>CAJTRV010000019.1 GCA_910578855.1 uncultured Bacilli bacterium | reverse complement strand
CTACAAATTTAACGTCACGTATTCACTAAAACGAGAAGTTAAGTATTTAATTTACGAAAATTTATATTTGTGGTAAATACACAAATGGTTGACAAAATCACCTGGGGGGGGGTATTATGGTTATAGAATGGAAAAGAATCGGAGAAATAGTAAGGATGATGTAGCAATGAGAATGGTAAAAAAGAAGCAAAAGCGATTAATGGTAATGAGTATTGTCTTGTTTATGATCTGCGCGATGGCACTTGGGTATGCCGCTCTTTCGTCATCGCTTAAAATTAGTGGAACAGGAACGATCTCGGCTAACTGGGATATTTTGTTTACGAGGATTGAGGAAGCTTCAAAAAAAGGAGCAACCTCAAATGAAAGTGTCATTACCGATAAACTAACGGCTACTTTTGATGTAAATATCGAAGCTCCTGGTAATTTTATTGAGTACAATGTTACACTTAAAAACAATGGGAATATCGATGCAGTGATTGAAAGTATTGGGGGAATTGTGGAGGCAAATGGAGAAGCTCCAAGAGGAATTCAATTTGGAATTCGTGGTATTAGAATTGGCGATGATCTCTTGGCTGGAGCAGAAAAAACCTTTGTCATTCGGGCTGAGATTCCTGTGGGTGAAACCAATCTTCCAACCGGAACAAAATCACTTGACTTAAAAGTCAATGTCCGTCAAAAGGATATCGATAGTAGTGGAATTGTCACTACCTTCAAGGATTGTTTTCGAACCAATGAAGCTGGAGATACCATTACGGAATATTTATGTGGCAAAGGAAATACCAATGGCTATAGTGAAATTTTAGATATTACGGTACCAAATGAAATTGATGGCAAAACGATTACAACGTTGGGATTTCAATCTTTTTATAATAAAGAAATTCGCAGTGTTATTTTACCAAGTACGCTAACGACGATTAATGGCCAAGCGTTTTATATTAATTTTCTCCAAACAATTACCATTCCGAATTCTGTAACAACAATTGGTGATCATGCTTTTACAAATAATCGATTGACAGAAATTACGATTCCAAAGAGTGTGACCCATCTTGGTGTTTCAGCATTCCGAATGAATCAAATGGTCGGGGAAAATGCCTTCATTTATCATCGAAATAGTGATGGGACTGAGGATAAGACTAAATTAAATAGTTATGCTGGAGCGAATCGGGATCATGTCATCATCCCAAGTCAAGTTACGACGATTGGAAATGCGGCTTTTCTTAATATAGAGTGTCAAACAGTTACCCTCCCATCCCAATTAACAACAATCGAATATAGTGCGTTTGTAAATAACCGGTTGCAAACACTAGTGTTACCAGCAACAGTAAACAATATTGGTTATCGAGCATTTGCTGATAATCAATTAACACAGATAGAATTTCAGGGGGCAAATCCAATTGTTGATCATGCTATCTTTGCCAATAATTCGCAATTGACAGCCAATACCATTAAAGTTCCAAACGGAACTTTAGAACGATATAAGAATGTAACTAGTGGACCTTATACTCCTAGTCAGGTGTGGTTTGGGAGTCGTGATGAGAGTTTACTCGATGCGTTTTATGAAGCACAATAGGCTATTTATAAGAAGATAAGATAATAAATTCATATTTTTAAATTGACAACTTTGAAAAAAACCATTATAATTTAATTATGTTATTTACTTGTTTGACAGAGTATAATAAAAAAACAAGATAGAGAGCTCATGGTTGGTGGAAATGAGTTAGGGGTTTTATTAGAAGACAGCAAGCGGAAAGTAAAGCGTAGATCTGCGTTAAAGAAAGAGATAGTAAGTCTATGAAATAAGGTGGTACCGTGCATATAAGCGCCCTTATATCTAGGCTTTTTTGTTTATGAAAAGGCGATCTTATATGGTAGCAATGAATGAACGAAATTATAGAATGGCATTATTAGAAAGAAGGAGAGAATATGCAAAAACCAAAAGGAACATACGATGTGTATGGTGAAAAAGCACGAAAAATACAATATTTAGAAAAGTTATTAGCGAGTTTGATGGAGAAATATCACTATCAATATATGCGAACTCCTATTTTTGAAGCGAGTGAACTATTTCACCGTGGAGTTGGGGAGACAACGGATATCGTATCAAAAGAGACTTATGATTTTAAAGATCGTGGAAATCGGGATATGACGTTGCGCCCTGAAGGAACAGCGGGGATTGTCCGTAGTTTTATCGAAAATAAACTGTATGGTGAAGCAAGCCAACCAATTAAAGCTTGGTATTTAGGACCTATGTATCGTTATGAACGGCCTCAATCAGGACGGTTTCGCGAGTTTTATCAGTTTGGAGTTGAAACATTTGGGAGCAATGATCCAGCCCTTGATGCTGAAGTAATTAGTATTCCTGTTAATTTTTATCGGTTACTGGGATTAAAAGGTATTAAGGTTAATATTAATAGCCTTGGAGATAATGATTCTAGAAATCGTTACCGTGAGGCATTATTAGACTATTTTAAACCGCATCTTGAAAATTTATGTGAGGATTGCCAAAAACGATATCAAAAAAATCCGTTACGAATTCTCGATTGTAAAGTGGATGCGAATTTAGATATTATGAAACATGCTCCTAAGTTACAAGATTATTTAAATGAAGAGAGTAGAAAACACTTTGATCAAGTGAAAAAGTATTTGGAAGCATTGGGAATTGAATATGTTGTCAATCCAAATTTGGTTCGGGGATTAGACTATTATACTTATACAGTCTTTGAAGTTGAAGCTAGTGTTGAAGGCTTTGGAAGTCAAAATGTCTTATGTGGTGGAGGACGTTATAATAATTTAGTAGAAACAATTGGGGGGCCTAGTACACCCGGAGTTGGATTTGCCCTTGGCTTTGAACGATTGTTGACCGCTTTAGAATTTGAAGAGATTACTCTTGGGGATGAAGATTATCTCGATGCTTATGTGATTCCGGTAACAAGCGATCAAAAATGTGAAGCCCTTAGCTTAACTCAGGCACTACGCTTAAGTGGATTCCAAGTGGATACCGATTATATGAACCGTAATATGAAGGGGAATTTTAAAGCTAGTACCCGTTTTCTTGCCAATTATGTCATTTTAATCGGCGAAGAGGAAATTAAGTCTAATATTTTAACTGTAAAAGACAATCATAGTAAAGAAGAGTTTAAAGTGGCGCTTGCTGATATCGTTTCTTTTTTAGATCATATGAGTGCCGAAGATGAGACCTATGGGTGTGACTGCGATGATGATACCTGTCATGGTCATTGTCATTAATAGAAAGAGAAGATAGTATGTCAGCGACACATGATTTTAATATGTATCTAGATCCTGAAAAAGGAGCGGGATATCATCTTTTTATTGATCGCAATGGAATGTTTTATCGGGTTGGAGCAGTATCCATTATTGATACCAATGGAGAGTACCAATTGCTTCATCAGGAATGGGCCAAACAATTATTGAAGGAAAATAGGAATCTACTAGAACAATATATGATGAAAAAGCAACATGTCATGGCGCAACGTGATCGCGCTTATTCTCCCTATGATTTTTTAACACAGGAATGTGGATGGGTGGCATATTTTCTACTACCACAATATCTTATTAGTGAAAAACACGTTCAAAATTATTATGAATGCCGGCCACTTGTTGCTTCTAAAGATTTTGAATATAGCCCAGAACAAGTGCATATGATTTGTAAAATGAACGAGCAAAATCAAGCGGTACCAAGTCCTGTTTTTGCAAATCAAATCAAATGGAATCCGTATGCAACTAAATGGTATCAAAAATATATAGAACAAGGATTAGATGAAAAAAAGAGGTAATAATATGAAACAGAATTATAATACAATGTATCAATTAGAACAAGTTGGTAAAACCGTAACTTTGTTTGGATGGGTAGCCAAAAAACGAAATCTCGGAGGCTTGATTTTTATCGATCTACGTGATCGATCAGGTGTAATCCAGCTCGCTTTAAAACCCGAAGATCAGGCTTATTCAATTGCAGAATCGCTTCATAGTGAAGATGTGATTACCGCGACTGGAACAATTATTGAACGTGCGAGTAAGAATCAGAACTTGGTAACTGGTGATATCGAAGTTGAAGTAACCAGTCTTACTGTGTTGAATCGTGCACAAGAGTTGCCATTTGAAATTAAGAATGATACGACCGCGTTAGAAGAGACACGACTTATGTATCGTTATCTCGATCTTCGACGGGAGACGCTCAAACATAATTTATTGATGCGTCACCGGATTACTACTTCAATTCGAACCTATCTCAATGAGCTTAATTTTGTCGAGGTTGAAACACCTATCTTATGTAAGTCAACGCCGGAAGGGGCACGTGACTATTTGGTTCCATCGCGAGTTAATAAAGGTAGTTTTTATGCATTACCACAATCACCACAATTGTTTAAACAACTATTGATGATTGGTGGGATGGAACGTTATTATCAAATTGCACGATGTTTTCGCGATGAAGACTTACGAGCAGATCGCCAACCAGAGTTTACACAAGTAGATATGGAGATGAGCTTTGTTAATGAGGAAGAAGTGCGAGCTATGACCGAAGGACTATTACAGAAGGTGATGAAAGATACGTTGGGGTTAGAAATTACTGTTCCTTTTCCAACGATGCGTTATAGTGATGCGATGAATTACTACGGAAGTGATAAGCCTGATTTACGCTTTGGTATGAAATTACGAGATATGACTTCATTATTCCACCAGACAACGTTTTCTGTGTTTCGCAATATTTTAGATGATCATGGTGTTATAAAAGGAATTGTCGTCCGTGAAGTAGCAAATTCTTATTCTCGAAAAAAAATCGATGGTTTCACTACTTATGTCAAACGTTATGGTGCTAGCAATCTAGCTTGGCTTAAGTACCAAGAACAGACATTTACGGGAAGTATTGCTAAGGTATTGTCAGAAGAAGAACAAGCAGCTCTTGTTCGTGATTACCGACTTCAAGATGGTGATATGATTTTTATCATTGCTGGTAAACCAAGCATGGTAAATACCGCTTTAGGAGAATTAAGACTTCATATAGGAAAAGATTTAGACTTACTTGATCCGAATGAATATCAATTTTTATGGGTTGTTGATTTTCCACTCTTTGAATACAGTGAAGAAGATGGGCGCTACTATGCTTGTCATCATCCTTTTACTGCTCCTAAAGATGATTCTGTTGCCCACTTACTAACAGATCCTGGCAAGTGCTACGCCAAAGCATATGACGTTGTTTTAAATGGTTATGAAGTAGGAGGTGGATCGATTCGGATTCATCAACAGGAAGTACAACAAAAGATGTTTGAAGCACTAGGAATGACACCAGAAGTGATCGACGAGAAATTTGGTTACTTTGTTCGAGCCTTTGGGTATGGGACTCCACCTCACGGAGGACTTGCTTTAGGATTAGAACGACTTACGATGTTAATTTGTAAAACGGATAATATTAAAGATGTGATCGCATTTCCTAAAACAGCAAGTGCTTCCGATTTAATGAGCGAATCACCAAATTTGGTTGATCCTAAACAGTTAGAAGAATTACATATTGCTGTTACAAAATAAAAAGGGGTGAAGATAAGTGCAAATACAAAGAATTTTAAAGGAGGCAGGATTGTGCTATCGTGATCAATCTCAACCTGATCTTGTTGCGTTAGGCCAGTTTCTTCGCGATCCGGAAAAAAGTTTATTGCAATCGCAAATCCCAGAAAAAAAACATACAGTTTTATTTATGGTGAATGGGCTAAATAGTGCACTATTAGATCAGTTGAAAGATGACAATGTGTTAAAGAATCATAAACAATGTGATTTATATAGTGTTGTTCCAACCACTGATCTTAATACCATGATTTCGTTTTATACCGGGACTTATCCAAGTGAACATGGTATTCTGGGGGATTACCAACACCTCAGAAAGGAGAATGTCTCTTATTGTTATACGACATTCTTAGATCGGATTAACAAGCGAGATCTTGGAATTTATGGGTTGACCCCACAAATGATTTATCAGCTTCCCGAGATAACACCACCACTCAGTTTTAAAGCCCATACCCTGTTACCAAATTATATTAAATTAGATCCCTATTTAAAAGCTATTTTAAAAGGGCAATCAGTTTCCCATTACCAGTCACTTACCGAAGTTTATAAAAAAGTGGGGCGTATTTTGAAAACAAGTTTCAAACCGACAACCATTGTCGTGGTGATTACCGAATTTGAAAGTTTGATGAAACAAGGTGATTTAACGCCATCGTTGATTGAGTGGTTGGAGCAATTTTCAAAAACACTATCCGAGTTAACATTTAAAAATACCAATGTCTTAGTCTCATCCTTTCATGGTGCTGTTCGACCTGATGCTTCGATCGTTTTAAACTACAGTAAGTATAATAAGTACTTTTATGCATTACCATCGATTGAACATCGGATGACATCGTTTTATGTCAGAGAAGAATTTCAACCACAATTTATGAAAGAGTTTCGCCTTGATTATGGTGGTTTAATGGCACTCTTTAAAACCGAAGAGCTCATTAAGTTAGGAATCTTTGGACCGGAACAAGAGTTATCACAGTATGGAGAATTTATTGCGACCAATCTCGATAATAATTATTTAGAATTACCACTGGATGAAGAAATCTATATGGATTCCTTGAATCATCCAGAGTTTATCAATTATATATCTGGGGGAATGAGTAAAGAGGAAATGCTGGTACCTTTGATTGTCTTAACGCAGGATGAATAAAGGGAAAATATCCCTTTTTTCTTATCGTTATGAATGAATTTGCTTGTCAAATCATAAAATATAGTGTATACTGAATATGTACTTATTCTGGGTATGAGCATCTCCGTCTCTATCTCGGTTTAAGCGAATTATAAGAAAGGAGATTATATATGGCATTATCAAAAGAAACAAAAGCGGCTATCGTAAAGAAATATGCACGTGGTGAAGGGGATACTGGATCAGCTGAAGTTCAAATTGCAATTCTTACAGAAGAGATTAAAACTTTAACAGAGCATTTAAAAGAACATAAGCATGATTTTCATTCACGCCGAGGATTACTTAAAAAAGTAGGACAAAGACGTAGTTTACTAAACTATCTTGTTAAAACAGATGTTACGAGATACCGTACTATTGTAAAAGAATTAGGATTAAGAAAATAAAATCAATTGTAGGCACTCTTTTTTTGAGTGTCTTTATTATGGAGGTATAAATGAAAAAAGTATTTGAATTGGATTTTCGTGGTAGGAAGTTAGTGGTAGAACATGGTGAAATGGCCAAACAAGCAAGTGGTGCAGTATTGGTTCGTTATGGGGATACTGTTGTATTAAGTACCACAGTTGTTTCAAAGCAAGTTAATTTATTGGCTGACTTCTTTCCACTAATGGTATTGTATCAGGAAAAATTATATTCAGTCGGAAAGATTCCTGGTGGATTTATTAAACGGGAGGGACGTCCAACAGAGAATGCAACATTGGCTGCTCGCATGATTGATCGACCAATGCGGCCGATGTTTCCTGAGGGGTTTAAAAATGAAGTTCAAATTGTCAATACCGTTTTATCAGTAGAACAAGACAATTCTCCTGAGATGGCTGCAATGTTTGGATCATCACTTGCTACTGCAATTAGTGAAACTCCTTTTGATGGACCGATCGCTGGGGTAAAGGTTGGCCGTGTTAATGGTGAATTTGTCATCAATCCAACTTTGGAACAGGCTGAAGTATCTGATATTGATCTTACAGTAGCAGGAACCAAAGATGCGATTAATATGGTAGAAGCGGGAAGTAAGGAAGTATCAGAAAGTGATATGCTTGATGCCTTATTATTTGGTCATGAAGCAATTAAAGAGTTGGTTGCTTTCCAAGAGACTATTATCGCTGAAATCGGAGTACCTAAAATGGCGTATAAGACGCTAGAAATTAGTGATGATTTAAAAGCAGAAATTAGTGCACTCGCAGCTAAGCGACTTGATGAAGCGATGCGAATTAAGGATAAACTTGAAAAGTATGAAGCAATTGATGCGATTAAAAGTGAGATTGTTGAGCAGTATACTGTCCAAAATGAGCATTTAAAAGAACAAGACTTGAAGGAATTGATTGCTAAAGTAACATTGGTATTAGAAGACATCGAGTATGAAATATTCCGGCGCATTGTCGTGAAAGAAAAGACCAGGGCTGATGGTCGTGCTATGACGGAAATCCGACCATTATCAACTGATATTGATCTTTTACCACGAACACATGGATCAGCCTTATTTACTCGTGGTCAAACGCAGAGTTTATCAGTAGTTACCTTGGGAGCTCTAGGGGAGCATCAGATTTTAGATGGATTATCGATTGAAGATCAAAAACGGTTTATGTTACATTATAACTTCCCTCAATTCTCAGTAGGTTCAACAGGACGTTATGGTGCGCCAGGAAGACGAGAAGTTGGACATGGTGCCTTAGGAGAACGGGCATTGTTACAAGTCATTCCTGATGAGGCAACCTTCCCTTATACGATTCGGGTTGTATCAGAAATCTTAGAGAGTAATGGATCATCTAGTCAAGCGAGCATTTGTGCTGGTTGTATGGCGCTTATGGCTGCTGGAGTACCAATTAAAGCCCCGGTTGCGGGGATTGCGATGGGTCTTATTACCGATGGAGATGATTATACGATTTTAACTGATATCCAAGGTATGGAAGATCATCTAGGGGATATGGATTTTAAAGTTGCGGGAACGAAAAATGGGATCTGTGCATTGCAAATGGATATTAAGATTAAAGGGATTACCAAAGAAATTTTAAAAGAAGCGTTAGAACAGGCTCGTAGTGCTCGTTTACAGATTTTAGATGTGATTACTGCGCAAATCAGTGAACCACGTAAGGAAGTAAGCAAGTATGCTCCTAAAACTTACACTTTCACTATTAATCCGGAAAAAATTAAAGATGTCATTGGTCGAGGTGGCGAGATGATTACGAAGATTATCTGTGAAGAGAGTAATGTTGATCTAGTTACTGATATGAATGCTGTTAAAGTTGATTTAGAAGATGATGGACGGGTTATTATCTATCATACAGATGCTGATATTATTGAGCGAACTGCAAACCGAATTAAAAATTTAGTTCGAGAAGTAGAAAAAGATAAACTCTATACTGGAACAGTTGTTAAAGTTGAAGATTTTGGATGTTTTGTTGAATTATGGCCAGGTTGTGAAGGGCTGGTTCATGTATCACAATTGGATGAAAAACGGGTTGAAAAAACAAGTGATATTGTGAAAGTAGGCGATGAGATTATTGTCAAATCGTTAGGATATGATAATCGTGGTCGCTTGAATTTATCACGTAAACAGGCATTGTTTCCTGAAAAAAAGAAAGAGAAAATCGATAAAAAAGTCGTTGATCAAGTCAATGAAAAATAGATACTAAAAAGTATGATTGAGGCCAAAAGCGAAATATGATCTAATAATTTCATACTAAAAGGCATCGCTTTTTTAATTCTTTTTTGATACAATAATCCTTGGATGTGAGAGTATGGAAATTAAACAAATTCAACATGTAAATTTATATTATATACCATGGTTGTTTAAAAAGTTTAAATTATATCATCTCATGCCTTGGTACCTAGGGAAGGGTCAGGAAGGGGTGGTGTTTCGGACGAAGAATCAAAAGGCTTATAAACAATATATTCATCTGGGATACCATGAGTATTTGGCCAGTAAGTACCAGAAATTGCACCTTTTGGATGGGTGCCAAATTGAAGGGTACTGTATGCCTGAAGATATCGTAGTTGATCAAAGATGTTCTTATGGATTATATCAATTTCAGAAAATATCCTGTGAAATTATAGGATATGAAATGGCATTACTAACCCCAGCTTTTCATATGAATGATTTATCATTGGAGGATCGGATTAATATTTTAATAGCTATTGTTACCCGGTTAGAAGATGGTGCTCGATATGATATTTATAATTTAGATATCAGTCATCGTAATATTATGATTGATCATAAGAAAGTACCATTTTTTATCGATGTCGATAATTTCTATGTGCAAGGGATTTCACCAGAAACCTATCCACCAAAAACTAAATATTGTCTCCGTCATTATAAACCTCCATATTTCCCACTAAAGGAAGTTGTTGGGCCTTGTTTTTTAATTTATGTTTTAGAGACGTTGACTCGTCATGAGATCACTTTTAGAACAGAACGAAAAGATGATGAAATTGCCCAGGAGATCGCTTTTCTTACAAAACAAGTGATTGAAAAGTTTTCTATGCCCCAAACCCTTATGGACCAGTGGATGGCGCTATTTTCTAAAAATACTTTAAAAGAATGTGTTACCGTTGCTGAAATCAAACAATTTTTATTAGCGTTTCAAGCATATCTTCCATTCATTAGATATCATGGATTTCAAAAGATACGAAAAAAGTAATCGTTTTTGATTACTTTTCATTTACGTATTTTTTTAATAGTGTTGTAAGATGGCGATATCCAGCTTCTGAGAGGTGTAAGCCATCTTTGGTATATTCTTCTTTTAGGTAACCATCTTTATCTAAAAAGGCATCGTATAACGAAATATAGGTGACATTCATTTCGTCACAAAGAGATTTAATCTTCTGATTTAATTCTTTAATTGTTTGATTACTACGATTTCCATCGAAAGCTCGCTTTGCGACTGGTAATACCGATTCGATATAAATCTTAGTGTGAGGATTATGGTTCTGAGTTTTTTGAATGATTTTTTCAATATCCTCAACAATGTCTGTTATTTCTTCATCATAGGCAAGATCGTTGGTTCCAATTAACAAAAACATCTTCTGGGTATTATAATCATAGACACTAGTTTTCATTCGTTTTAATAGATCCGCTGCGGTTTCGCCATCAATGCCCTGATTAATGACGTGATCGCCAAAATAAGTTTCTAAATCATATCGCTTGGTAATCGAATCGCCAAAAAACAAGATGTTGTCATTTATGTTTCTATATTCAACTCTGTTCTCCGTGTTTTTAATCGTGTGGTTTATATCATTTAAAATGAGTTGATGTGACAATAAGAATAAGAAATTAATTATTATGAGAATAAATCCAAGATAGAATAAATAATGTTTTGGGATCTGAGGTATTCTATCTTCTTCCATTGGGTTGTTGATCGCTTCCATTACCATAGTTTCTTTTAGCGCTTTTTCTGCTTCTTGAACCTCGATATCAACTGATGCCTTTTTGGCTTTTGATACTCTTTTTTTACCTGTTTTTTTAGGGATTTTAGTATCACGATTTGGTGAGGTAGCAAAGATATTCTCAATATCTTGTTGGCGTTTATTAGTAGTGCTTCGTTCTATCTTTTGGGCGGAAGAAACACGCTTCTTTTTGGTTGGTTGTTTCTTCTTTGCTTTGGTTGTTGTTTTCTTTTTTTCTTCCATCATATCTCTTCTTTCTTTTATCCGCAATTACTATTATATAAAGTTTTTGTTTCATCGTCAATAGACTAGTATTTTTTTTAAAAGTTCGCTATAATGATAAAGGTGAAGTATATGATTTATGTAATGTATGGAACAGAGGATTTTTTCATCTGGCGGGAAATCGAGGCATTGAAAAAGAAATATCAAATTCATGATATTAATATTAGTCGTTATGATATGGAACAAACAACGATGGATACGATCTTAGAGGATGCGAATACTTTTTCCTTATTTGCTCCAATTAAAATGATCCTTGTTGACCGGGCGAGTATATTTGCTAATAGTCCTAAGAAAACGGTTTCTGATGATGATTTGATCGCTTTAGAAGACTATATGAAACATATGAACCCTGATACCCATTTAATTTTTATTCACGATAAAGTGAATAAAGCAAAAAAGATTACCAAGCTTGTTAAAAAGTATGGGGTCCTAAAAGAGTGTAATCATGGTGGTAATTTAAATGGTTTTGTAAAAGAATTGCTAACAGGGTATCAATTAGAACCGCGCGTGATTCCTTTGTTATTAGAACGAGTAGGGGAAAATGTTGCATTATTACAGAAAGAATGTGAAAAGTTAAAATTATGTAAATGGGAGGAAAAGGTAGTTGCAACCAGTGATGTTGAAGCTTTGGTTCATAAGACAATCACCCTCGATATCTTCCATTTTATCGATACCATTATTCAACGAAAAAAGGAAGAAGCTATTGAAATTTATCGTGAAATGCTCAAATATAATGAGGAGCCCATTAAGATTGTCGTAATGCTTTCAAACCAATTTCGCTTAATGTATCAAGCAAAAGAATTGATTCGCCAAGGTTACCGGGAAAGTGATATTGCGACGAAATTAGGTGCTCATCCCTATTCGGTAAAATTAGCTTTACAGAAAAGCCGCGCTTATGAGAGTAATTATTTACTTTCTATCCTAGAACAATTGGCTGATTTAGATTATCAAATTAAAAGTGGTCAAGTAGAGAAAGAACTAGCCCTCGAATTATTTATCTTAGAACTATAAAGTAATGATCATTACTTTTTTCTTTACACCCAACTTCAACTGTCGGTTTATTGATAGTTGATTACAAGTTTGATATAGTAAATGCGATTTTTAGGGAGGGGAAAAATTATGAAGATTAAGAATTTTAAAGTTAATTCAAAACTAGTATCTAAACTATTAACTTATGGGTTGGTGGGGTCATTCGCCCTTACAACATTAACTGGATGTACGGAGGAGACAATCGTTTTACAGGGAAGTATTTTAGATGGTTCTTTCGTTGTAGAGTTTGATGATAAAACTAAGGATATTGTTGCTCTAGTTGGTGTTTGTAATACTGATGGAAATCATTATCACTATCGTAGCATCATATCTGGTTTGTATTTTGGGGAGAGTGAAGTATGTAATCATACATATTTTTCTAAAGATTCTTCTGAGGAGAAAGATTCCTCTGAGAAGACTTCTGAATATATATTGCAACGCCGTGTAATTGTTGGTCAAGAAAATATTATTAATTATTTTACAGATGAAGAAGTATCAAAAGCAAGAAGTAGAAGATTAAATGGGTTTGATGAAATTGAGATTATTAAAAGGGTTCTTGGATTTTCGGATGAGTACGAAGAATCTAAAGTGAAGAAAAAATAATATGATACTATTATTATGGTACCTTAAGTAGGTGCCTTTTCTTTTGGTATTATTATACGTATCAAGATAAATCAATTTAATTCTTATATATAAAAGAAACACCACCTGTGTTTCACTATTTAACAAAAAGATTATTGGTGGTGTTACTTTTTTTTCTCATACCCGCAGGCGATTAGTTTCTGTTGAAATAAAACTTTTTTCTTTTGGTAGAGAGTTACTTGGCAAATACTATCTAAACTTTCTAGTACTTCATCGTCCATTTTTCCACTTTTTGGTGAACGTAGTGCCATGGTTTTTTGAGGTTGAATTTTTAACACCAATTTATATTGGCGATTTTTCAAAGTAATTTTTTCTGTCTCGTCTTTGGTTATCTTTTTCATACATTTAGATCCCTGATAAGTACTAAAACGATACTCTTTATCGTTTAGAGTGAAGACCGCGATAAATCCATTAAATTGAAACAATTTAAAGGGAATGGTTGCTTGCGATAAAAATAAAGAAACCTTTTTATACATAAGATTATCACGGGCCAAAGTATTTGATTGTAACCACAGATATTCGCTTGGAAAACTCGTTCCATAATCTTTTTCGATATAGCCATACCCATCTTCAAAGTCTAGTTCTTGATCATTTAAGAATAAAATACCATCAATATAGTGATGCATACTAATAATCGAATGATTGCACTCCATAAATGGTAGATAAGAAAATGGTCCCATAATTGTTGGAGCATAGCGACTCGTTTTAATTCTTGTAAAATCACTATAATAAAGAAAGCCAGTTAGAACTAGTTCGTTAGTTTGAATATTTAGATCGATATAATCTTCGTAAAAATAATTATCGGCAATTTGAATACATTCTGGTTTGTGATGTATTAGTACCTCATTGATGTCATAACGAATGTAGTAACTCTTATGATGAACGTTTTCGATGACTTGGATAAATGCATGGGGATCTTCTTCGGTTAACGCAACCCCTGGAATAATCGAAACTGTGATCTGTTTATCAACAGTGACGTTTTTATAGTACCAACCTTCAAAATAATGTTTTTTCTTTAGACTTCCCTGAAAAGCAAAGTTACTCAAATTATCTCCCCCAATCATTACACCATATGTCGTAGTATTTTAAAATATGTCGCACCTTTTTCAAATGATTTTCACAAAATTGCCATTCTTATTTGTTATACTGATCAAGAAAGAGGGGATGAGATGAAAAGAAGTAGTATGCGGATGGGAATATTGATTACGCTAGTTTCGCTTTTTGTCCTAGTAGTGATTTTATTATTTTGGTCTTGGGTAAAGTAAGAATTAAAAAAACATTCATTGGTTGCAACGAATGTTTTTTAATCAGTTTGTAAAATTAGGCCTTTTCGATTAAAAAGGTGAGTAAAGCTTCGGGTTGTTTCCGATGATTGACAATATCATAAATCAAATCGATAATTGGCATATCAACTTGTTTATTGCGGAGGAGCTGATAAATACTTTGAAGAGTGTATAACCCTTCCACAGTCGTATTTTGTAAATAGCGATCAAGTTCTTCTCTAGAAGCTCCACTACCAATTAATTTTCCAAAGGAAAAGTTTCGGCTTTTTTCACTAGTACAGGTTAGAAGTAAATCACCAAACCCGGCAAAGGATAGAATGGTTTTTCCATTGCCATCTAGGGCATTAATTAATGATTTAATATCATGTAGTGATTCTGTAATAAACATGGCTTTGGTGGAGATAGGAAGTTGCATCCCATCTAACATTCCACTAGCAATGGCGATGACATTTTTAATGGCCCCACAAATTTCTACCCCGATAATATCATCGGTTGGGCGCAATTTCAAACAGTCATTTTCCAGAGCTTGTTTTACAATAGAACAAGTATCTTGATGACGGGAAGCTAGTGTAAGACCAATGGGCACATTATTGGCAATATCGATCGCAAACGATGGCCCAGAGATAACAGCAATCTCATTACTTAAATAATGTTCGACTACATCAGAAACAAAGCGACAAGTATCCTGTTCAATTCCCTTGCTTCCAATTAATAGAATCGTATTCTTAGCGACTATTCCTTGGAGTTTTAGGCAAAGATCATCGACAAACTTAGCTGGTACCGCAATTAAAATAATATCAGCATCTTTGACGGCTTCTATTAAATTTGTTGTGAAAATAATCTCTTCTGGCACTTTGATTCCGGGTAGGAGTGTCGGATTTTCGCGCGTGTTTTTAAGAAGATTACACTCGGCTTCAAATTTGGTCCACATTGTAATTGTGTGGTTATTTTTATGGAACATGAATGATAGTGCAAGACCATAAGCACCGGTTCCTAATATGGTTATTTTCATAAATTCACATCTTTTCTATATTGTGTAAAATATCTGCCAGCATCCGTTCATATTTGCTGGTTAATTTGGGGTGATAGTATTTTTTATCTTTGATTTGATCGGGAAGATATTGTTGTTTAACATAGGCATTTTTATAGTTATGCGGATAAAGATAATCTTTAGAGGATGTTTTAATATGATTGGGAACATTTCCGGTATTTCCGCGTTCAATATCATGAATGGCTTGATCAAGAGCAATGTGAGCACTATTTGATTTAGGCGAGAGTGCTAGTTCAACGACCACCGTTCCTAAGGGGATACGGGCTTCTGGAAGACCCAACCGTTCACAAGCTTGAATTGCCGCTTCGACTTTTGGTCCCATACTCGGATTGGCGAGACCAATATCTTCGTAGGCAATTACACTCATGCGCCGATAAATACTATCCAGATCTCCGGCGACAATCAACCGGGCAAGATAGTGGAGAGACGCTTGAACATCACTTCCCCGAATCGATTTTTGAAAGGCACTTAGGACATCGTAGTGGCCATCTTCATTTTTGTCGTGAAAGAAGACTGGTTTACTATTAATATTTTTGAGGATGTCCATGGTTACCTCGTAATTATTGGCAGAATAATAAGCAACTTCAAGGAGATTATAAGCAAAACGCACATCCCCACCAGCAAGACTGGCAATATAAGAGATACCAGTAGGGTCGATCTTGATCCCATCTAAATATTCACTATTGACTGCTCTTTCTAGAGCTTTTATTGTGTCTTCGGTTGTTAATTCTTTTAACTCAAAAATCTGAACCCGAGACCGAATGGCTGGATTGATCTTATGATAGGGATTGGAAGTTGTCATTCCAATTAAAGTAATGAGTCCACTTTCTAAGTAGGGAAGAAGGAGATCCTGTTTGTCCTTATTCATCCTATGAATCTCATCCATAATAATGACCATACCGCCATATAGTTTGGCTTCTTCTAAGACGATATCAAAGTCTTTTTTATTGTTGATTACGGCATTTAATAGGCGATAACGTAGTTCTAATTCTTCAACGATGGCCATTGCAATACTCGTTTTCCCAATTCCGGGTTTTCCATATAAAATCATTGAGAATAACTTTTTATGAGAAACCATGTTAAAGAGCACCTTATCATGTCCGACAAGGTGTTGTTGACCAATGATATCACTGATCTTTTTTGGTCTTAATTTAATGGCTAAAGGCTCATTCATAATATCACCTCTTCCTATTTTATCAAAAATAGAATGAAAATCATAGAATGTTTGTAAACTTATTCGATATTTGACATAGTTACTTTTAAAAACGAGGGATGGGTGCTATAATAATAGTGGTGGTAGAATGATTCAAATATATAAATCGCTAGAAAATAAACTCCAAAAGTTGGAGACATGGGCACCTGATACATGGGTAAATGTCTGTCAATATACAGCCGATGAATTAAAGATTGTCAGTGACAATACCAATATTCAATATTCACTACTATTAAAGTTATTGGATCACCATGAAATAGCCCGTATCGAGGTTCGGGATGGAGACACGCTAATTGTCCTTAAAATGCCTGTAAAAACGAGTCGAGGATACCGGACTATTCCTTTGGGAATTATCGTTGGTGAACATCATATTGTAACCGTCTGTCAAGATGGAGAAGCTTTTTTTCAACAAATGATTGCAAACCAAACCGTGATCTGTCATGAGAAGACCAATTTTACGATTCAGGTATTTTTAAAAGTAGCGAGTTCTTATCTTATCTATTTACAAGCGTTACAGACATCATTAGAAAAGAAAGAACGTGCACTCTATCAGGCAACCAATAATAACGCGTTGAAGGGGCTTTTACAGATTGAGAAAAGTTTGGTTTATTTCATCAATGCTTTAAACTCAAATGAGATCGTGTTAGAACGAATTACAATGGGAACTGTTTTGCCGCTTTATCAGAGTGATAATATTCTACTAGAAGATGCGATTATTGAAAACAAGCAAGCAATTGCTATGGCTAGTTTATACCAAGCTTTACTAGCGAGTCTTACCGAATCTTATGGAACGATTATTTCTAATAATCTCAACCAAGTGATGAAGTTTTTAGCGGGTATTACAATCGTTTTTTCGATTCCAACGATGATTTCGTCGTTTATGGGAATGAATGTACCCCTTGGTTTTTTTAGTCATTCTGTTTTCGCGTTTTCTATTCTCGTGATTCTATCGTTGATTATTTCTATGATTGTTGCTTATATTTTCAAACGAAAGAACTGGTTATAATGAATGATTTTGAACGAGCAATTGCGGAATTTATCGATTATTTATTAATCGATAAAAAATATAGCGAAAACACGGTCATGGCGTATCAACACGATTTGAATCATTATTATGCCTTTCAACAAAAACGCGGTATTTCCTTACAACAAATCAAACGCGATGACATTAAATTGTATTTAAAAGCGTTAAAAAAAGACAATATGAGTGATAAGAGTATCTCACGTCATATTTCGAGTATTCGAACCTTCTATAAGTTTTTATTAATTGAAAAAATCATTCAACGAAACCCCATCGACTTAATTGAACTCCCCAAGACCAAAAAAAGTTTGCCAACTGTTTTATCGGTAGCAGAGGTCAATCGATTATTGGATATTACGGTCGTCGATGCCTTTACATCACGAAATAAAGCGATGTTAGAACTGATGTATGCCACAGGTTTACGGGTTAGTGAGCTCATTCGTCTTAAAATCAAAGACGTCGATCTCGAGCAAGCTTTGGTAAAAACCATGGGAAAGGGATCGAAAGAACGGGTGATTCCTATTGGTGATTATGCACTTTCAGCTTTAACGCAATATATTCGTTATGATCGTAGTAAACTAATTAAGCGGAAATTAAATGATGATCTCTTTTTAAACAATCACGGAAATGCCCTAACAAGACAAGGTTTTTTCAAAATATTAAAACAGTTGGCCCGTGAAAAAGAGATTACAACACCATTTTCTCCCCATACATTGCGCCACAGTTTTGCAACGCATTTATTAGATCAGGGCGCTGATTTACGAAGTATTCAGGAACTCTTGGGACATGTGGATATATCGACAACTCAAATTTATACCCATGTTTCGCAGGAGTTATTGAAAGAGAATTATAAACATCATCCCCATTCATAATAGTAATAAGAAAGGAATTGATAACATGAATTATAAACGTATATTTTTAATTGTCCTAGATTCATTAGGAATTGGCCATGCCAAAGATGCCAAAGCATTTCATGACGAGGGAGCTAATACACTTGGTCATATTATGGAACAGACCCAGATTTCGCTTCCGCATTTAGATCAATTAGGATTTTTACACCTCATCGGCCAAGGAAAACAAGAACCAATTGGTTGTTATACTAAGGGAAATGAAGTAAGCAATGGGAAAGACACTCTAACGGGTCATTTAGAAATGATGGGTGTTATTACTGAGGAACCCTTCCAAACATTCACAGAAACTGGTTTTCCTGAAGAACTACTTACAAAAATCGAAGCATTTAGTGGGCGAACGATCATTGGAAATTGTAATGCTTCAGGAACCGAGATTATTGAACAGTTAGGGCCAGAGCAACTCGAAACCGGTGCCTTAATCGTCTATACATCAGCTGATTCTGTTTTGCAAATTGCCGCCCATGAAGAAGTCATTCCCCTAGAAGAGCTTTATCGCATTTGTGAGTATGCCCGCCAAATTACCCTAGATGAAACCTGGAAACTCGGGCGGATTATTGCCCGACCTTATACTGGGAAGCCTGGAGCGTTTGTGCGGACGAGTAATCGCCATGATTATGCTTTAGATCCTGCAAAGGATACCGTGTTAGATCATTTAAAAAATGCGGGATTAGAGGTGATTTCGATTGGAAAAATCAGCGATGTCTTCAATCACTGTGGTATTACCAAGAGTTTCAAGACCAAGGATAATAGCGATGGAATAGCAACAATTATCGATACATTGCAGATGGATTTTCAAGGGTTATGCTTTGCCAATTTAAATGACTTCGATTCGAAATATGGTCATCGCCGTGATGTTTGGGGTTATAGTAAGGCAATTGTTGAATTTGATCAAAAGCTACCTGATATCTTAGCTGGTCTTCGCTCAGATGATCTTTTGATCATTACGGCTGATCATGGGAATGATCCAACTTACCAGGGAACCGATCATACCCGTGAACAAATTCCTGTATTGTTATATAGTAAACAGATGCAGCAAGGAAAAGAATTACCGGAATTAGATACATTCGCTTCGATTGGCGCCACTATTGCCGATAATTTCCATGTTTCTCATAATGATATTGGTTCCTCGCTTTTAAAACAGATCTCATCATAAAAAGGTATCAACTTCGGATACCTTTTTTACATTGGGTGTTGTTTCAAATAAGCAATCACTTTAGCACGTTCATTGCTTCCAACAGTGTTAAATCTAAGAAGGGGAATTTGATACTTGGATAAAAGTGTGGTCTTAACAGCATCGCGTTCTTGTTGCTTGGGATCTTGGTGATAGGTAAAGCCATCGACCTCGATGGTGAGGATAATTTTCTTTGATACTTTATTACTGATGACAAAGTCAAGATGTGATCCATGATTGACAAGCTTGCGCTCTCGCTCTGTTAGCAAATCTTTCTTTTGAAGAATGGTTTTTAACTCGGTATGCATGTTGATTTCAAGACAATGAAGATTCAATTCCTTTAAAATAGAAACCAGCATATCATACATTAAAATCTCAGCTGGGGATGGAGATACCCCTTGAAATCGATAACGTCTCTTTCGTAAATACGCAGTATAGGCAGTTCCTAACTGATCGAACACAGAATAGATTTTACTATCGACAACACCAAGATTATGATAGTCAATATAATCTGCTAGATCTGAAATATTGGGATTTTGTTTCAGCAAATTCTCATCAGCGATAACATATAATTGATGGATTGCCCGCGAAACAGCGACATTTAATAGTTGTGGATCATCGACAAAGGGATTCTTTTCATCGGCTACGGTCGATAAAATAATAACGTCTTTTTCGCGCCCTTGAAATTTATGAACCGTATCAATTTCAATGTTAGAATGGGGAATTGTCCTCGTTAAATATTGCCGTTGTAACCGATAAGGGGTAATAATTCCAATCTCATAATCAAGAGGTAATTGTTGACACCGAGGTAGAATTTCCGTAGTAATAATATCAATTTGTCGTTGATTGTAGTGGCCACGTTGGTGATGCCCAGGAACTGTTTTATATAAGGTAATGGCCTCTTTACTAGCATCTTGATTTAAGATAATCAATTGATCACGATAAAACTTTTTATTACAAAAATCAATGATTTTAGGGTGACAACGATAGTGTTCTCTTAGTAAGGTTACTGGAGCTTCGGAAAATATTTGTTTACAAGAGGAAAGTAATGTTTCCGTTGTATAACGATATGCTTCTTTCAGATGATATTGTTCAAAAATGTGATTGGTTTGTTTTATAACATCATTGGGAATCACGCTTGGCAACTGATTCTCATCCCCGACAATCACAATATTTTTTGCACATGACATCGTTAAAGCACCAGTAACTAAGTCGACTTGGGATGCCTCGTCGACAATGACATAATCATAGAGAAAGTTTTGATTCATACAATATTTAAGAGAATGCGTCGAACTTAGAATTACGGGATATTGTTTCATAAATTCGGTCGGATGCTTTCTGATATCTTCTTTTGTATAGATGGTTCGTTTCGTGTGGGCATATTTTTGATAGAGAACTGCTAGGAAATATTGTGTTGATAAACGATGATACTCTGTTTTTAATGTCTCGGCTTGATATTGCGCCAACTTTACTTTGCAATGGGCAATCGTATCACTAAGTTCTTGTAGTCGCCGTGTATAAAATTGATATTTGAGATTATCACGGAGAACTTGATTGGAATAACTATAGACATGAAACGGTGAGATCCCGTATAGGAAGAAGTTCTTAATTTTTCGAAAAGGGGTGTATTGAACATAACCATGATCGACCAAGGTGGTTTCAAAGATCAGTGGAAAGATTTTGGTCGCTTTCACATGCCGCCTTAAGGTAAGAGAAATCGGTGGCACTTGTTCTTGTTTCATATAACGTTCGAAGTGATGAAACTCCGTCTCAACGTTTTCAAGAATTTGTTGATGAATCGCTTGTTTATTTTCTAGATCATAGACTTTTGCTAGGGTACGTTCCATTTGTTCTAATTGACGTTTTAATTCGTGCATTGTATTTGGTTCTAACTGCCATGAGCGGGGTAGGGTAAGATGCTTTTGTTGTGAGGCAATAAACGTGGTCTGATTTTCCTTATTTCCAAGAAAAGCCGCAATAAATTGGATGTCCTGCTTGGTTAGTTTTGCAATAATATTCGTCAAAGCACTATTGTTATTCGAGACAACAGCTACATGTTTATGATTCATAATCGCATTGGCAATGATATTTAAAATGGTTTGGGTTTTCCCTGTTCCAGGAGGTCCTTCAATGATACTAACACGATGTTGAAAGGCTGCGGTGACTGCTTGAGCTTGGCTTTTATTAAACCCAAATGGATAGAGTAGGGGTGGAAGTGGTTTGGTTTTGAAAGAATTCTTTTGACGAAGATAAGCATGCAAAACACTCTCTCTGGGAATGGTTTTAATTTTTTTAAACTGCTTTTTTAAGAGTGATTCTTGTTGGTCATCCTTGATACCTACAATTTCTGACAAATCTTGCAAATAACGTAATACATTATTATTTTTATAAGTTACATCATCTTTTCTGCGACACTTGATTTCACTAGTTGTATATAACTTCGTCGTCTGATTCTGAAAAAAGACTTTAATATAGGTTTGATTAAAAACAAGTGCTTTATTTACATTTTCAAGTTTTTGGTGAACATCATATAAGTCATATTCAAAAACCGGGATTACCTCTACATACCGGCATACTTCGATATTAGGTGTCCGATAGGTATAGCGATGTTTTCCGCCAAAAAAGGTAACCGCATAGCTTCCGTTTTTTAATTTTCGATAATGACTGATTCCTTGGGTACAATCTTTTCCGTTAATCAGAATCAAAATTTCATAGACGTTCATTGAAAAATACCTCCCTATTATGGGTACTGCTAATATTAAAATAACATATTTTAATGTCTATATCAATAATTTCTTACATAGAATGAAGATAGGTGAGACACTATGACTAACACAATGTACGGATTTCTATTAACAACAATTGCTGGATTATCGACGATGCTAGGAACCTTTCTTATTTTTATTCCCTTTCGCAATAAAGATCATATCATTAATGGGGCCTTATGTTTTGCCGCTGGGGTGATGATTACTGTTTCATTAACAGATTTAATTCCGGAAGGGATGAAACTGTTAGCCAATCATTTTTTTCTCGTTCCGACAATCTTGATCGGATTGATCTTTATTGTTTTAGGGTTGATTCTATCGATGTTGATTGATGATTTGTTGCCAACTGATTTTAAAAAACAAGGGAAAGGCTTATACCGCATTGGTATTTTCTCGATGCTTGCCATCATTTTACACAATATTCCTGAGGGAATCGCAACCTTTATGGCGACACATGATAATTTAACCCTTGGATTTTCGCTAGCAATTGCAATCGCTCTACATAATATACCCGAGGGAATTAGTATTTCCATTCCCATCTATTATGGAACTGGAAATAAAAAGAAATCGCTTCTCTATACCTTTATTTCCGGGATTTCTGAACCCTTTGGGGCTCTGTTAGCATTTTGGTTTCTAAGCCCATTTATCAATGACTTTATGATGGGAATTCTGTTTTCGATGATTGCAGGAATTATGCTTCATATTGCTTCATATGAATTACTACCAGGTGCACTAAAATATCAAAACAAACGAATTAGTACCTTGGCATTTTTGGCCGGATGTATTATAATGATAGTGTCACATTTTATTTTCTAAAGTGTAGTATGTATTAGAAAAGTGGGATAAACATGAATATGCGATGTAAGGGTTATATACGATATAACCGACCATTCACAATAGAAGAATGTCAAAAAAACGCCGATGCAATTTATTATTATCAAATCGACGAGGATACATTAGCTTTTTCTAGTTATTGTGAAAAACATGATTGGGCAATCTTAGAACTAATTAGAAATTATTATCCAGTTGTTGCAGATCAGATGTGTGAGACTGATATTATTGATTTATATAATGAATTTTTATTTACGATGTATGATTATGATAATCGGTTTACTGAAGATAAGACCAATAATGTAACCATTTGGTTACCAAATCGGCTTGAGACCTTTTCTAAGCGTCAAATTAACATGTTAGAAGAGGACCTACCACATTATTTGAAGTTTAAAAGTTTGTATCTGAAGGAGAATGAATTAATTCGCCGAAATTGTGGTAACGTACATCCAAGTAATTGTGTCACCAAAAACATTCAAATTTTACAAACTATTATCGATGGGTTCAAACAAAGAAGAGCGCGCTAAACCTTTTTTAGATTGAATACTTCATTAAAGATATGTTATAATAGGCAATATTGGATGTGATTGAATGTACCCTAGTGGATATATTATTTTAAATAATGGTTTAATAGCTTCGGAAAAACTTTTCCAGTTATGTCATTATCTGCAAAAAACGAAATTATATGATCATTGTATATTAGAAATTGTTTCAGGCGGTCATTATGATGCAATAGAAGAATTGATGAAGGTTATATTTTCAAATACTAAAAGTGACAATTACTTAGTGCAGCATGGGGCCATTTTTGTGTTTTATGATTACTATAGTTATGAATATGCGAAAGAAAGGCGAGTAGATATTCATCTACCAAAGGATGGTTCAATTCTTGAACAGCATCAATTGTCATTTCTCAATAAGTTACTAAATATATGGGAAGATTTTGATCAGGTAACGATTGTTGTCGATGAAAATGGCTTGCCAGATTTTTTTCTAGAAAGTGATGTAAATCAGTCGAAAGAACAAAATTTGCAATTATTACATCATTATATTAAGATTGCTGAACAACATTTTCAAAAGCAAAAGAGACTCTGATAAGAATCTCTTTTTTGGGTTATTTACAATTTTTAGCGTTATTATTAGACTTGTTTGAATTGTTTTCATTGTCAAATCCAATATTATCGTTAACATTGTTAGCATTAGCATTTGTAACTTTATTGTTATTTTTTGCTTTTGCATTATTATTCTTGTTTTTTGCCATTATAATCACCCATTTATAGTATGAACCATTCAACTGTTATTATTCAATTAAGAAGTAGAAATTGTTATCATTTTTGCTTGTTTTTTCTAGACTAATTCATTATAATATTATGTATTCAAGCGGGAAAGAAGTGAATGATTTATGAATTATAGATTAGAATATGTGATTAAATGTGCAATGTCAGATACTAATGTTTCAAGGCGGAATATAAAATTGTATCATGATATGATTTATGCATTAGTAAATGATTTAAAAATATTAACAAATAGTAATGAGATTTCATATTTAAAACCAGGTCACCGCGCTTACGCTATCAGAGTTGGAGACTATGTATTAACAATTGGAAAAATGGATGAATATGAAGTAAAACCAAATCCGAAATTTTCCAATGCGATATTATGCATAATACGTTATCCTGACGAAAACTTTGAAATGATGGTATCCTTATATCTTTCTCCGGCGAAAAAGATCAATGAAGCACAAGAAATATATAATAACATCAGAGATACACATCATATTTGGTATGATATTAAAATGAATAATTTCGGAATTGTTCCCAAAGATTTTGTACATCCTTTTAACGAGGCTTCTGCTGCAGGATTAAAAATGTTAGGAATTGATAATTGTTTTATTGAAAATTTGAAAGCAGGGGAGATACGATTAATTGATCACGGATATATATTACATGAAAATGTTGACCCTATCTTTAGATATGATTATAGATTATTAGCTTATTTAGAAAACAGATATGTAAAAACCAAGCGGCGATAAGATTATTATAACCATCTTTTTCATTTTTATTTTTGGTAAACTTGTAAAATATTGGCAAATAATAATTTAAATGTTATAATATGAAAGCAAGTACAATTGTCGGATAGAAGAGAAGGGGGAAATACGTTATGGAAACAATAAAGGATGAAAACAATAAGATAATTCGAAACATTATTGAAAATGGGGGAAATATCACTGCGCTTTTAACGATGTCAGTTACTATAGTAGCGCTTTTTTTAAAGTTTTATTTTTATATCGCTGATTTATCAATTTTTATATATTATAACATCGATATTCGTTTTTTAAACTTTAATAGAAATGATTATATTGGAAATATCATTATCGCTATTTTTTCACTTTTACTATTTTATCTTGGATATTTCTATTTAAGTAAAGCAAAAATGAATAAAAAGGCAAAAAAATACTATATCTTTAATCTTATATGTAATATTGGAGCCCTAGTTACTATTTATATTAATTATTTAAACTTACTCAATATTTATTTGCTAATTATTTATTTGTTGATATTACAAAAAAATTTCAGTATGACGAACACAATAAAATTGTTATCGATAAAAGCAAAAGTTATTTATATGATAGTTTAAATGGAATGGTTGTTACTAACAAAGCGTTCTAGTTTCCTTTATCAAGAAGTTAACATAATATAGATTATCGTAAGTTTCGTAGTTTCCATAATATAAGTGATTAGTTGATCATTTATTTGCTTCTAATTCGCTTT